>CBEULQ010000241.1:0-5029 GCA_965543975.1 uncultured Desulfocucumis sp.
AAGCTGCCGTTCAAGAAAATAATTGCTATTATTCAGTACTATTTAATGAAAATAAGATTCCCGGTGATTTTAGTGCAGAACTTGCATCTTACGGAGGGGAAATTACTTATACTGTTCCTGAAATAGGATTTGCCCAGGTAAAAGGAGATAATAAAATCTTTACTGAGTTAAAAACATTGCCTTCGGTAAATTTAGTAAATTATTCAGTTTCCTGGTCCATGCCTAAAGTTAAAGAAAGCGGATTGAAAAGTGATTTAACTCTGGATACGGATGAATCTTCCTTATGGGATCTCGAATGGGATATTAAACGTGTTACTGAAAATGGCGCAAGCTATCAGTTGGGAACCGGCTCCCATGATGTTGTGGTAGGGATAATCGACAGTGGTATTGACCGTGAACACCCTGATTTGGTTGCAAACCTGTTGCCAGGCTCAAAGAACTTTGTGCCCGCATATGGATACCGGAATACGGAACTATATGAAACAGGTAATATCGATGGATTTGATGATAAAATGGGTCATGGTAGTCACATCGCTGGAACCATAGCAGCCCACGGAAAGATGTTGGGTGTGGCGCCGGATGCAGGAATCCGTGCTTATCGTGTTTTTGGAGGATCCCTGGCCGAGACAGCCTGGATTACTGCCGCTATTGTGGCTGCAGCAAATGATGGGGTCGATGTTATTTCAATGAGTATGGGTGGTTTTGATATAAAGGGCCAGGTTTTTTATAACGACCCCTTAACCGGAGAAAAAGTTGCATTAGGAAATGATATCGCTGACTTCCTGGCTTATAAAAGAGCTATCCAATATGCGGTAAATAAAGGTAGTTTAGTGGTCTCGGCAGCTGGTAATGAAGGCATGAATTTGACAGCGAAAGGAAATGTGACTGACTACCTGAACTCCGTATACGGGGGCGACGGCTTCAATTTTGTTGGGGCAGGATTTGAGGTGCCCGGTACGATTCCCGGTGTAGTGACAGTATCCGCAACGGGGCCTGATGACACATTAGCTTTATACTCTAATTTTGGACCAGGTTTTATTGATATGGCTGCCCCAGGTGGTAATATATCCATGTTTCTTGAGTATCTACAGAATGACAAGCTTGATGAATACTATGAGGAGCAACTCTATAAAAAAGAGTTTTGTTTAAGCACAGATAATCAAGGGGGTTACTTTTATAACGTAGGTACATCAATGGCAGTGCCCAAAGTATCTGCTGTTGCTGCTATAATTATTGACAAATATGGTAAAATAGGACCTCGTAAAGTAGCAGACATGCTCTATAAAAAGAGCATTGAACCAGTGAGCGGAAAGGAACAGGCTTATTTTGGAAGTGGTCGCTTGAATGCAGTTAAAGCTTTGACGGATTGAACTACCCCTTCCTTCGCTTTGACAAAGAAGTGGCAACGCCTTTTGGGTTTATCCCGAAGGCGTTTTTTGTCGCCCGAACGTTGCCCAATTTTGGCTGCGAAATTCCGCTTTTAGTCGATGTATATTCAGACATGATTATGCAAGATTTAGACAAGATAATGCTGCTTTTAGACAGTAAATATAGACAATCTGCTTTAATACTGCTAACTTAGAAGAGCCTCCTGCCATCTTTTTGCTTTAGGACGTTAAAGGGGTTGAATTATTTTTTGAGGGTAGAAGTAAAAAACGAGTTTCCCGGCATACTATTTCTTTCTGTTGTTCTGGCGGTATTTATTTTTCTGGATTTGAGCGGAACTGTACGTGTTGCTTTGGGATTGCCCTTTGTCCTGTTTTTTCCCGGGTATACCTTAATAGCAGCTTTGTTTCCAGCCAGGGACGATCTTGACGGCATTGAGAGGGTTGCCTTGAGCTTTGGTCTAAGCATAGCCGTGGTACCGCTTCTGGGTCTCGCCCTGAACTACACCCCATGGGGAATAAGGCTATACCCCATACTGCTGACGCTTTTGGTTTTTATGATACTGCTGTCCGTTATCGCAATCTACCGAAGAAATAAACTTTCTTTTGAAAATCGTTTTTTAATATCTTTAAATTTAGAAACAGCCAAATGGGGCAACCTTTCGAGGTTGGACAAAATTCTCTCTGTGGCGCTGGTGGGGGCTATCTTTTTTGCGGTGGGAAGCCTTTATTACGTGGCAACCACACCAAAGGTTGGTGAGAAGTTCACGGAGTTTTACATTTTGGGCACCGGCGGGAAGGCAGAGGGTTACCCCCGGGATATGAAAACCGGTGAAGAAAAGGAAGTTATCCTTGGAATCGTTAACCACGAAAACCGCCCGGTCAACTATACCGTCGAGGTGCGAATGAACGGATTTGTAAAGACGAAACTGGATCCTGTTAAATTAAACCATGAAGAAAAAAAGGAAGAGTCCGTAAGATTCAGTGCTTTAGAGCCCCATGAAAATATGAAGGTAGAGTTTTTACTATATAAAGACGGGGAGAACGACCCCTATCGCTCCCTGCATTTGTGGGTGAATGTCCATGAGTAGAATACAAGTACATATAAAAAATTGGGATCCTGTTATCACAAGCGCTGTTTCCAATAAAGATCACTTTTTTATCTGGCTGTATGCAGCTGCTGTCACAGCCGCAGAGGTTGTCACAGCCTACTACAGCCCACTGTACGGGATCGCCTGCCATATGGTTTTGCTGATGGCCTTGTTAGTACATGCTTCCCTGGCCTACAAGCAGGCTATAAACCTGATCTATTTAGCGCTGACCCTGGCCCCGATGATCCGGATCATGAGCCTTTCCATGCCGCTGATTGGCGTTCCGCCCATGTACTGGTACCTGATCATCAGTCTTCCGCTCTTTGCAGCCGCGGCATACGTGATGAGGTTTGCCGGCTTCAAGCCAAAGGAGGTTGGGTTGATTGTGGGCAACTTGCCCCTTCAGTTACTGGTGGCCTTCATTGGGGTGCCGCTGGGCCTGATGGAGTACCTGATTCTAAAACCCGCTCCCCTGGCGCCGGAGCTTACCTTCCAGCATGTCTGGCTTCCGGCGCTGATTCTACTTGTCTGCACCGGTTTTTTGGAAGAATTTATTTTTCGCGGGATTATGTATCGTGCGTCGGTGGAGACATTGGGCAGGTGGTACAGCATTATCTATATCAGTTTCATATTCGGGGTGCTGCACATTACTCACCAATCACCGCTGGACCTGTTTTTTGTTTTTGCCGTGGCGGTGCTTTTTTCCATCATCGTCGGCTTTTTCAGATCCCTTTTGGGTGTTTCCCTGGCTCACGGATTAACTAATATCGGTTTGTACATCATATGGCCGCATCTTTTAAAGTGATCGTAAAAAACTTTTTGTCGAAGAATTGCCCTGGAAATAGTAAATATGTTTGATTGTTTTGATAAAACTTACGAAAATTCAAAATATAGCGGAAATGGTTTGATTTATTTAATAGAAACTTAACATAAGTAATAAAGAGGTGAGGTAAAGGTTTTTTTAAACCACTTATACTTAGGTGATAAAAAAATTTTTCTACGACCCCCTAAAAAACATATGATATTAGCGTATTAATTAATAGAGCTTTTGAGTTAAACGGAAAAGCTCTATTAATATATTTTCTTAACTGAAAAAGGCAAACTTACCGAAAGGTACGGGCGCAAAGCTACGGGTCTAAAGCCGGACATTTTATTTTAGAAAAACTGCCGTGCCATGATCGCCGGGCCGCCGAAGGGAAAGCTGCTAGTTCTTTATATAATAGCAAAGTTCCGCTGCTGGCGATCCGGAAGCGGATTTTTTTATACACATTTTTTTCTATGCAAATTCAGGCAAGAAAATGTAACTTTTAGACCTGAAAATGCAGTATTTAGACACAGCGGGCAGGAGCCGGCTCCTTTTCAAATAAATAAAAAAGGTAGGTTACCCTTTGGATAAGATGACTTTTTTATCCTTGTTAATGATTTCGTTTCCTGAAGCGATTCTGGTGGCAACCCTGGGATTTCTGCTGGTAGGGCTTAAGCCTTGGTGGCGCCATTTACTTATTATCGGGGCTTTACAGGCGGGTTTTGCTTATATCATCAGGCTTTTGCCGGTACCTTTCGGGCTCCACTCAATCCTTGAAATATTTTTTTTCATTCTAAATATTCGCCTGGTTACCCGCCTGCCATACAGGATTGTTTTACTTGCTTCTTTATTAGGCCTGATCTTTTACGGCTCAGTAGAAACGGTAGCGATTCAGTTCATGTTGCAAATAAAAGGTTTTTCACTATCCGATGTTTGGAATTATACCTTTACAAGAATTTTTTACTTCCTCCCTCAGGCCCTGGTCATGCTGATATTTATAGCAGCTTGTAAAATTTTTAATATCTCTTTAATCGGTTATTCTCAAGATTATAGCCGTTCAGGACACTTATCAAAAAAAGAAATTCAAGAGAAATTAAAAACAAATATTGTTAACAATCATAATCTTATTATCTATGTAGTAGTCCTCCTGCCCGTAATTTTACTGGTAATCCTAAATACCGTTTATAATGCTTCCAGGTTGGATATTTTTCCGGGAGAGCATTATGATGTTTTTACCGGGCTTATTGGAATATTCATTATTGTCTTAACGGTATTGTCTACCGTCGCCGTTAAAAAAATAGGACAGTACGTAGAAAGGGATTACGAGGCCAAGAGAGCGGAGGAAAACTTAAAACAGATCAAACAATTGATTGACTCTTCCAGAAAACAGAGACATGATTTCCACCATCAGTTGCAGACCATTTACGGACTGCTGGAAAGCGGCTCATATGAAAGAGCGCGGGATTATATAAGCAGGGTGTTTGGCGACATATCCAAAACCGGGAAATTGATAAAAACTGACAATTTTAGTATTAGCGCCCTTCTCTATACCAAAATAGCACTGGCCGAAGCCAGAAACATAGAAATGGAAATAGCCGTGGAATGCAGCCTCAGAGAGATGCCTTTAACTCCTCATGAAGCAAGCTCCTTGCTTGGAAACCTGATTGATAACGCCCTGGAAGCCGTGGAAAATAAAACCGGTGCATGCAGGCAGGTAAATGTAAAAATAACCTGTGAACAAGGGGTAT
>CBEULQ010000242.1:0-5026 GCA_965543975.1 uncultured Desulfocucumis sp.
TTATAATTTGCTCAACCTTATTTCCCTTTATGCATTTTAATTTAATAACTCTTATTAAATATTCAGTTAAACACCTTGCAGACAAGTTTGTATGCCTGTATCAACATATGTTAACGCTGAATCACTAGATTGCCGTCAAGTGTTAGGAAACCCATATTACACTGAATCTGAAGTACATTAGTCAGGGGGCAACCCTTAACATTAGACATAGCTATGTTCATGCGGTCTCTGTCAAATGTCAAGGTCTGATCCTTTCTATGTTTTACGTTTATTCTCTCTCTGCTTGCCAGACAAGTCCCTGTCCCCGTGTCTCGGAGATCGTCAGGAATAGCATATGCATCTTATTGAACTAACGGGCAGTATTGTTGAATTGCTGAGAAAGTTTATAAGTTGTAAAAAATTTTTTCAAGAAAGATTTTATATATATAGAGGTAGCTAACGGATGGTCTTAAAATAGAAACCACCAGCAAAAAACCGTAGAGCCATAAAAGTAAAATTATTTACTCTGTGGGAAAAAAGATATTGACCTTGACCTTGGGTCAACCCTTAAACTAAAAATTGCACCAAAGGAGATAAAAAATGTTTACCATCGGCCAGTTCTCAAAAATCTGCAAGGTTACCGTAAAGGCCCTGCGCCATTATGAAAAGATTGGATTGCTTACCCCGGCAGAAGTGGATGAGGATACCCAGTACCGCTATTACACAAATGAACAAATTTCTTTAGTAAAAAACATATCCTTTATGAAAGAGTTGGGTATTCCCCTGCAGACAGCCAAGCAAATGATAAAAAAAATAGCGGAGAAACAGGAACTGGAACCCTTGCTGGAGGAACATCGAAAGTTCTTGCTGAAGCAGTGGGAGCTGTACAACAGCAGATTGGTTAAGCTGGCCTGGTGGCATAAAACACTGGAGGTACAAGGTATAATCGACAACACCCGCTACGATGTCCGGATCAGGGATGTTCAGGAAATTTACGTTCGTTCAGTAAGAAAACAGTTGACTTCTTTTCATGCAATTCCTGAGTTAATCAGATCTTTAACGGACGAAATCGTGTCATTGGGTGTGGAATGCGCCGGGCCAACGATGATACTGCAGTATGACGAGGAATTTAATCCCAAGGAGGTTGACATTGAAGTATGCTGGCCTGTGACGGACGCCTCCCTTGCCAACAGAACTCTACCAGCCATCCGGGCAGCTGCCTGTACACACGTAGGTCCGTATGCAGGATTGGAGAAAGCGTACCAGGCTATCTTCACATGGATTAACGAGAGTGGATATAAAGCAGTTTATCCAAGCAGAGAGATATCCCGCAACGATCCTCAGATGACGCCCCCTGAGCAACTCGTAACAGAGATCATGATTCCTATTAAACCCTGGAACATATTTCACCGGAGTTTTAGAAAACACTTCCTGAAGAAATTGTAACCATTATTTTGAAAAATAAATTGTATTTTGTATCATGGAGGTTTTTTATGTGAAATTTGTGCTTATTGTAGGTTCACTTTTAAATTTTATTGGTGGTTTCAGTATTATTGCTTCAATGTTTATAAAATTTCCATATAGTTTTCCAAAAGTATCGGAAATAAATAAAATTAACCCTCCGGACTATATTTTGTTTCGTTTGTTTACAGCAGGAACCGCTTTTTGCTTTGCTTCTATGTACACATACTTGTATTTGAATTCAATGTATGTAATACCGTTTTTATTCTTCGGAATGGCTTTAAAATATTGGGCATTTGTTGTCAGCCTAATTGCTTATATTTATTATAAATTGCCAAAGGATATTTTAATAAACTTTGGATTTACAAATTTAATTGTAGCAATTCTTTTTAGTATATATTTAATAATCCAATAGTTAGCGAAGGAGGCATACCTATGGGTTCAACAGTTATACCCCAAGTTGACAACGATATTTTCAACTACCAGTCGGAAAGTTGGTGGAGCGATAACGGCTTTGGCGCCTTGCTCAGGTATTTCTCCAACCCATGGCGTGTCCCTTACTATCAACGCATACTTACGCAACAGTTGGAGAACTTTTGTGGCAAGTGTTTGTTGGACGTGGGCTGCGGTGGTGGCATTCTCGCTGAGGAATTCGCCCGTATGGGTTTTGCCGTAACTGGCATTGACCCGTCCGGCAACTCGATTGAAGTTGCCCGGGCTCACGCGGCGCAGAGCGGTTTAAAGATTAATTATCTCACAGGGTATGGCGACAGGCTGCCTTTTGAAAGCGAGACTTTCGAGGTCGTCGCTTGCTGCGATGTGCTAGACCACATTAAAAATTGGGATACGGTGATTGGCGAGGTTGCGCGTGTTCTTAAAAATAATGGAATATTTATTTACGATACCATTAACCGTACAACCTACAGCAAGACTGTTTTAATTGAACTGGCTCAGGAGAACGAATCCACTCGCTTCATGCCGCCCAATCTGCACATGTGGGAGATGTTCATCAAACCTGAAGAACTTGAACCCTCGCTTGAACGATATGGCTTGCAGAATAAAGACATTAAGGGTATCAAACCAGTTGATGATCCAACGCCAATGGTAATGGCCATGCAGCAACACAATGCGGGCAAGATCTCGACCATCGAATTGGCAAAATGCTTAAGTACCGGGGAAGGTTCATATATTGAGGGTTTCTATATGGGATATGCCATTAAGCCATAACAACCCATCCCAAGATCTATAATCCTCTCTAATATGGCGGGTTCTATAACAGGAGACGTAGGAGTCCTGGAACAAGACCAGGACTTGAAGTTTGTTGCAACCATGCAAATCCTGAACGCCCCAAGAAGGGGTTATGTGTCAATGGAAGTTTGTCTATGAAGATAAGGCGTAACAACGGACGATTTGAAGTGAGCAAGCTCAGGCTCTTTTTCCAGCCAGATGCTTCACCTGGGCTGCAACATTCAAAAGATACGGAACCTCGGGTTGCTTAGGCCCTTTGATGGTGTCGTACATTTCTGCTTTGATTCTTTGAATGACGCGGTCTATGGAGCCGCCTTCCTCGTCAAGAAGCCCGCAGACCCTGTCCTTAAAACATATTGCTTCACTGATGGAACGCTCTAAAAAGGCACGAACTTCTTCCCGGCCAACAAACACGAATCGGTGGCCCTGGCAAAGAACCTCAACAGGAAGAGCGGCTAATCGCTGCAGGGAGGACATGTATGCTTCGTAATCAGAAAGGAATTCAGTTATTATATTACCGGAACTTTCAAGGCAGCCCGATGATTCTCCTGCGATCAGGATTTTTTCCTTGGGTAAATAGTAACTGAGGTGGTCTCGAGTATGACCTGGGGTTGCCAGCACTTCGACGGTCGCGCCTTGGCCCAATTCTATTGTTTGACCGTCTTCGAGTATAATATCCACTTTAAAGGGGCGAAAGGATTCATTTATTAACTGGGATGGATCAATCTCGGGGAGATTATTTACATAGGTTCTGGCTTCCTCGTTAAGTTTTTTAATTAGTGCCAGTGCATTTTCCCGTTTCAAGATCTCCGCTGCCTGGTTTGAGGCCGCTATTTTCAACGATGGGAATGCGTCTTTCAGGTAGGAAACCGCTCCGCACTGGTCCCAATGGAGATGAGATATAAAAAGCATGGTTGGTTGCCGGTCAGCAAGGACGGAACGGATCGCGTCCACGTATATTTTCCCTGCGCAAATTATACCCCCGTCAAAGAGCACCGGGTTTGACGGGACATCTAGTAGATGAACAGGATAGGTAGATAACCCTGATATGTAAAAACTATCCCGTACCAGACCGGTTGTGGTAAAAAGCATGAAAAACCTCGCTTGAATAAATATTACCGTTATTATATCTTATCAGAGCTGGTACAACAATTGGGTAATGAATTATAATTTACCAACCCCGAATTATTTGACGCACAGTAAAGGCATCCAAGGTATGAAGAAGCAGGACGTGACTTTTTCGTCACATCCTGCTTCTTTGTCCTATACTTACAATTGATATACCGTTTTTGTCTTGTACTAAAGTCAGTTTGACTATAGTTACATCACACAAGGGTCTATTATTGTTTTTTTATCAATGGCGTCTGTAGGATATCCTGCCACTGGGGGTTGATCGCCTAATTCAATAGCCGTGCCGGTTTCACCTTGTAATGCCGCACAAATATTGTTTAAGGTTGTAATAATCGCTTTTTTACCGCCATATTTGACGAATTCGATTGCTGCTCTGATTTTAGGAGCCATGCTCCCTTCCGGAAACTGGCCTTCTGCCAAATACTTTTCAGCTTGCCAGACCGGCAGAAAATCCAATTGGCTTTCATTCGGCTGACGATAGTTTATGCATACTTTTTCAACCCCGGTCAGTAGCAGGAGGTAGTCCGCACCAACCATCCTAGCTAAGAGCGACGAAGCTGCATCTTTATCAATCACGGCCTCTATGCCCACCAAACCGTTATCCTGCTTGACAACCGGTATCCCGCCGCCACCGGCAGCGATAACTACATTACCGGATTTTAAGAGTGATTGAATTGTGTTTTTTTCGACAATATCCACCGGTATGGGTGACGGAACTACCATACGGTAGCCTCTCCCACTATCCTCGACAATCTTCCTATGGTATTTCCGGGAAATGTTCTCGGCCTCATCCTTTGAATAGAAAGGCCCAATGGGTTTGGTTGGCTTTTGGAAAGCTTTATCTTCTTTATCCACCAGCACCTGTGTAACAATAGCGGTTACATCCAAAGATATCCCGGCCTTATCTAGTTCATTACGTAATACCTGTTGTATTAAATATCCTAACAGCCCTTGAGTCTCTGCGCCACAGGCATCGAGTGTTCCCTCGGAAACAATATCGGCAGACAGCTTATGCCGCAACAAAGTTTGCCCCACTTGCGGTCCATTTCCGTGAGTAACGATAACCTGATACCCTTGCTGAATCAATCCGACTATTTTTGTGCAAACAATTCGGATGTTTTTAATTTGCTCATCGATTGTTCCCTGATCTGTCTCACTAAGAATGGCATTTCCACCGATGGCAACTACACAAATATTTTTCTGCATA
>CBEULQ010000243.1:0-5016 GCA_965543975.1 uncultured Desulfocucumis sp.
GGCATACGCGATAGTAAGCCGTGACTGGAGTTCAGACGTGTGCTTTCCGATCTATAGTCGCCATCTCCTCCGCCGTTGCAGCATCTACAACACGGTTGATGGCGACTATACCACCAAACGCCGAAACAGGGTCCGCCTCAAAAGCCTTCCGGTAGGCATCCGCCAGTTCACTGGAACAGGCACAGCCGCAGGGATTGTTGTGCTTGATGATAACCACGGCGGGTTCCGTAAACTCCCGGACAATTTCAAAAGCAGAATTGAGGTCGAGTATATTGTTATATGATAATTCCTTACCGGACAGCTGGACCGCATTGCCTACGCAGGGACCTTTTACCAATGGATTAATATAGAATGCAGCCTTTTGGTGGGGGTTCTCACCATAGCGAAGGGTCTGCGCCCTCTTCACTGAGATGTTCCAGGTGAGGGGGAACATTTCTTCTTCCACACCCAATCCTTCCAGGTAGGCGGTAATGGCAGAGTCATACGAAGCTGTGTGGGCAAAAGCTTCCAGGGCCAGGGACATCCTGAAACCGCTGCCGGCCTCCCCGCTGCGGAGGGTTTCCAGCACCACGGGGTACCTTTCGGGGTTAACAATGACAAGAACATTTTCATAGTTCTTGGCAGCTGAACGGACCATGGTGGGGCCGCCGATGTCAATATTCTCAATGGCTTCTTCCAGGGCAACGCCGGGCTTGGCAATGGTCTCCCGGAAGGGGTACAGGTTCACCGCAACCAGATCGATTGGGGTAATGTTGTGTTTTGCAAGCTGACTCAGGTGATCTTCAATGCGCAGTGCCAGGATACCGCCGTGCACGTTGGGGTGCAGTGTTTTAACACGCCCGTCCAGTATTTCGGGGAAACCGGTAACGTCAGAGATATATGTAACGGGCACCCCGGCTTCCCGCAGAGTTTTAGCGGTCCCCCCGGTGGATACGATTTCCACTCCAAGGTCCACCAGCCCCCGGGCAAATTCAACCACCCCGGTTTTGTTCGAAACGCTTATCAAAGCGCGTTTTACCATATTGATCCCCCCGTTTTTTTCATCACTTTATCTCGTTAACAGCCTGTAAGACCCCGTCCTCGAAGGCCGGGTTTCAACAGGCTGTATACTCGAACTAAGTTCGCTCTAAGGGTTCGGAAGGGAAATAACCCTTCCGAACCCAAGGCTCACTTATATTAATACCTTTCTTCCCACCACCTCAAGCCGTCCCCGGGCAAAAAGATTCACCGCTTCGGGATATATAATATGTTCCTGCTCCAGAATCCTGGCCGCCAGGTCATCCGCCGTGTCCTCCGGCAGCACCGGAACCACTGCCTGTAAAATTATTGGGCCGGTATCCATGCCTTCATCCACAAAATGCACAGTGCAGCCGCTGTATCTGACCCCGTAGTTCCATGCCTGCTGCTGGCCGTGCAGACCCGGAAAGGCCGGCAAGAGGGCCGGGTGTATGTTCATCACCCTGTTGGGGTATGCCTCAAGTATTGTGCGCCCCACAAGCCTCATGTAACCTGCCAGGCATACCAGTTTCACTCCGTGCTTTTTCAGCTCTTCGACCACTTTTCTCTCGTATTCTTCCCTGGAGGAAAAGTCTGCCAGTTTGACCACAACTGCGGGTATACCGGCGGAGCGCGCCCTTTCCAGGGCGAAGGCGTCTCTATTGTCGCTCACCACCACCGCCACCTTCGCCGGGATTCTTTCCTCCCGACAGGCATCCATTATGGCCTGCAAATTCGAGCCCCTGCCCGATGCCAGCACCCCGACCTTTAATAATGACATACAAAAACCTCCGCGCATAATCACTGCGGGTCAAATCCCGCGAACTTCATAAACAAATTCTTGATTCAGGTGGGGTTTTAACCCATACGTTGGGGACATTCCTCCGAAGGAGGTGTGTCCCCTATCCGCTAAATCTTAGAAGATGTTATCCAGGAGCTTAGCGCCGCTTATCTCCATAAGTTGGGGACATTCCTGTCCTCAGAGAAATACCCAAGCTTCAGCAGGTGTGTCCCCTTTCCTTATACGAAGCGGGAGCATTAGCGGCGGTTAGCTATCGGATAAAAACAGTTTTTAATCCTTTTTGCCGCTACCCCGTCAACGGCATGAGGGTTTTATATTATAGAGATAATTTACGAATAACGAACCGTACCGTCCCCGGAAACCACTTCTCCTATATGGCAGGCTTTTTCCCCGGTTTCCCCGAGCCTCTTTACAATATCGCCGGCCTGTTCGGCGGGCGCAGCTATGACGAAGCCTATTCCCATGTTGAAGGTGCGGTACATTTCTTCTTCGTCCACGTTACCTATTTGCCTTATTATTTCGAATACTTTATGAACCTGCCAGCTTCCCTTGTTTATTACTACCGACGTGCCCTCCGGAAGCATCCGGGGGACATTCTCCGTGAGACCCCCGCCGGTAATGTGGGCCATGCCCCTGAGGTCGAATTCCTTCATCAGGGACAATATCTGCCGGACATAAATCCTTGTGGGCTCCAGCATTTCCTCCCCTACGGTCCGTCCCAGTTCCTGGTGGAAATGGCCGGCGTCCCAGCCTGCAACATCGAAAAAGGCTTTTCTTGCCAGGGAAAAGCCGTTGCTGTGAAGCCCGGAGGAGGGCAGCCCGATTAACCTGTCTCCAGGTCTGATGCGGGAGCCGTTAATAATTTTGGACCGGTCCGCAACCCCCACCACAAAACCGGCAATATCGTATTCATCCTCTCCGTAAAAGCCCGGCATCTCGGCGGTTTCACCACCGATCAGGGCGCACCCGGCCTGGCGGCATCCCTCGGCAACCCCGGCCACAATGGCGGCCACCTTTTCCGGAACAAGTCTGCCTACCGCCAGATAGTCCAGGAAAAACAGAGGCTCAGCCCCCTGCACCAGTATATCGTTGGCGCACATGGCCACAGCATCTATGCCCACGGTGTCATGCCTGTCCAGCATCATGGCCACCCTTAGTTTGGTGCCTACCCCGTCGGTTCCGGAAACCAGAACCGGCTCCCGGTAGCGGGAGGTATCCAGAGCGAACAGCCCCCCGAAGCCCCCGATGTCCGTCAGGACTCCGGGGCGAAAGGTGCTGCGCACGGACTCCTTCATCAGTGTAACCGCCTTGTTGCCGGCGTCTATATCAACCCCGGCGGAGGCGTAGGTAAGTTTTTTTGTTTCCTTTGACAATTGACAAACTCCCATCCGCTTTATCTCACTAACAGCCTGTAAGCCCCCGTCCTCGAAGTTCGGGGATCAACAGGCAATTAAGGAAAGGGGACACACCTCTCTTAAGAGGTCAGGGGACACACCTCTCTTAAGAGGTCAGGGGACACACCTCTCTTAATAGGTCAGGGGACACACCTCTCTTTGAAGCATGTCTTTAGGGTCAGAGGAATGTCCCCAACGTATATGTCTTTAGGGTCAGAGGAATGTCCCCAACGTATATGACTTTGGGTGAGGAATGTCCCCAATCCAAGGCTCACTTATATTCAAGTCCGAGTTTACCGGCATCCCTGGCCCCGCACACGTCTACCGGATATCTGCCGTCGAAGCAGGCGGTGCAGAAGTTGCCCCTGTATTCACCGAAAATGTTCAATAAACCTTCAAGGCTCAGGTAATGCAGTCCGTCCGCCCCTATAACATTCCTTATTTCCCCTATGGATTTGCTGGCGGCCAGCAGTTCCTTTTCATTGGAGGTATCTATGCCGTAGTAACAGGAATTGGTTACCGGAGGCGAACTGAGACAAAAATGAACCTCTCTTACCCCGCAATCCCTGAGCATGGACACTATCTTGCTGCTGGTGGTTCCCCGGACCAGTGAATCGTCCACCATGACAACCCTTTTCCCCTCCAGTATTTCCCTGATGGGATTCAGCTTCAGGCGCACCCCCAGGTCCCTCATGTCCTGGGAGGGCTGTATAAATGTGCGGCCAATATAGCGGTTTTTCATCAGCCCCTCTTCAAAGGGGATGCCCGATTCTTCCGCGAAACCCCTGGCCGCCGCGGTTCCCGAGTCAGGCACGGGAATCACCAGATCGGCCTCCACCGGATATTCCCGGGCCAATTGACGTCCCATTTCACGACGCACCCCGGTTACGTTAAAGCCGTCCATCACGCTGTCCGGACGGGCAAAATAAATGTATTCAAATATGCAGTGGGCCCTGTGCCTGGGGGAAAGAACCCGCAGGGTTCTCAATCCCTCCTGGTCGATAATTATTATTTCACCGGGGTCCACATCCCTGACCTTTTTCGCTCCAACGGTATCCAGGGCGCAGGACTCTGATGCCACCACGTAACCATCCCCCAGCGTGCCAAGGCACAGGGGCCTGAATCCGTAGGGATCCCGCACCGCCAGCAGCCTGTCCTCGGTGATTATGGCCAGAGAATAGGCCCCTTTTATGTCAATCATACATTTGGCCAGAGAATCCTCCAGGTTGTTCTGACTATAGCGGGCAATAAGGTTAACAATTACCTCGCTGTCGGTGGTGGACTGAAATACCGACCCCGTTGAAGCCAATTGCTGGCGAAGTTCCCCAACGTTTGTAATATTGCCGTTATGGGCCAGACCCAGGGTGCCCCGGGCATACCTGAAAACCAGGGGCTGCGCGTTAAGCGGCTGGCTGGAGCCCGTGGTGGAGTAACGAACATGGCCGATGGCAATGTGCCCCTGCATCCGCGACATTCTCTCCCCGGTGAAAACTTCGGGCACCAGGCCCATTCCCTTGTGCAGGTCGACCCTGTTCCCGTCAGCCACCGCAATGCCGGCGCTTTCCTGTCCCCGGTGCTGAAGGGCGTAAAGACCATAGTAGGTTAACCGGGCAACGTCCAGCCCCCTGCCGTATACCCCGAAAACCCCGCACTCCTCCCGGGGTTTGTCGGCAGCCAGCTGGGGAATATGAAGTTTATGGGAACACACTCCGCTGCAGCCCATATTCTCCCCTCCAGATAATAAAATATTAATATTGGGTTATTCCTGCATACCGGTTATCCTGCGGTATATTTCCTGGTAAGCGCCCTCAACGTTCCCCAGAT
>CBEULQ010000244.1:0-4997 GCA_965543975.1 uncultured Desulfocucumis sp.
ATATCCGATTATTGCCGCCAATAGTAGGAAAGCTCCGGAATGAATTAGTGGCGCAAGCGGTGCATAGGCGGAATAGCTGTGTGTTGAAAAGCCCAACATTGTTGTTTTTCCAGCAAAAGATAACGAAAGCTTCCATTGCCCGAGATAGCTCTTTACACTGTCATTCAGCAATACGACAACCGCAATTACAATCAAAAACAGATAAGGAATAAACGCCTGTTGAATACTCATTTTATTGTAAACTACACTATTATCGGGCTTCTCTTCGGCCGGATCCTGCAGCTCTACTGGTTGGCGGTAATAGTCGAGTTTACCGATGATAAAAATCAAACCTAACGACAGTGATACCACAACAAAGTTACATAACATTGGATTTAGCAAGGCCATACCCATTTGTCCTAACCCTTGCAATAATCCCAGTAGAATTACTGTAACCGCATTACGTTTGATTCCCTTGTAACCACCGGCAAGTCCAGCAATCATCAGTCCTGCTATTAGATTAACAATACCCAACATTGCAGTGGTCCAAAGAATTGTCCGATTCAAGGTCAGTTGGTCACTTACATCCACCTGACTAATCAATCCATCCCAAGCTATTCCTAAAGTCCCAAACGTATTACCCCATGCCTGCCCCAGCAGTGTAATGAGCACGGCAGTTAACGGTTTGACACCCATACCAATCAACAGCGGTGCACCTACAACTACAGGTACGCCAAATCCGGTAATTCCCTGCAGAAATCCAACAAAAATCCAGCCTACAGCCAGCACTTGAAGTACCTTATCGGGCGTAAAGCGCTGCATGCCGGCACGGATTACCGCAAATGCGCCTGATTCCCGCGATACTTCATAAATAATTAAAGCCGGAAATACCACTAAAATAATGGATAGCGAGTACCACATTCCCTTGGCAACAGCCAGAGCAATCATATCTATCCCGCCGCCAAAAAACAGATACGCAATCAGAATGGAAACCAGCAATCCAGCCGATGACGCCTGATCACCACCCCATTTACAACGAAGCAAAAGCACCAGTAGAACCAAAATGGGCGCTAAAGCGGCAAACCATTGCAATATGTTAATTGACATAATCCACCCAACCTAATCTGTTAGTGTTTCGGCAAATGCCACCAATGCTTTTTCAAAGCAGCCATACGGAGCTTTGACTACGCCTGCTCCAATCTGACCAATCCCCGGCTTGCGATGAGCCATACCGGTATTAATAACCGGTACAATGCCGGTTTCCACAACCTTGCGAATATCAATTCCCAGTGGAGCGCCTTCAAAGTTCATTGTGGCCAATAAAAACTGAGTACTCTTCGCACAGCAAATCTCGCCCATTTCTTTCGTATAGCGAACCGCATCTTCCTGCGAACCAGCTCCTACAAACCGAACTACTGCCGGTGATGCCGCCATGGCAACACCCCCAAGACCAATTACTTCAATGATAGCGCTGTCGCCCATGTCCGGATTGGCGTCTTCAGGGCCGTATCCGGGGAAGTATAAGCCTTCCGGCATATTGGCCGGTGCAATAAACCATTTTTCACCGGTTGCTGCAACCTTGACGCCGAACTCCGTGCCATTGCGGCTCATCACAGTTACGATCGAACTATCCTTTATGCCTTTAGCCGGATCAGTCATGGATTTGCCGGCGGCCATAGCCAAATTGAGGAAAAACTGATCATTTTCACAAATAAACTTGGTAACCTTAGCTTTCTCTTCATTATCCAAGGTAAGCCGAGCAATCTGCGGACAGATTTTCCTGGCAAATAAGGAAGAAGCAGCAATATTTCGCTGATGCATCTCATCACCCATAGCTACAGCCTGAGCCATAATGACCTTCAAGTTGATGCCGCCGTATAACGCGATGGCTTGATCGAGGGCCGGTCCTAAGCTGTCCCTAAACCAGATCAGTCGTTCAATTACCTCTTGGTCATTGGCTCCGAACCGCATTACTTTACCGAGTCCTTCATTAATAGAGCAATACGCCACATTTCCAAAAGTCTCGTTTTTAACCTCGAATACCGGCATATGATAAGTAATCATGCCAGTCATGGGACCAACTGAGCCATAATGATGGTTAGGCGCCAGTTTTATCTGGCCGCTTTTAATCAACTGCACCGCTTTCTCGCCGTTTTCAGCCAAACCTTCAAATTGTACAGCGCCTAAGATTGCGCCTTGCATCGGCCCGCACATATCCTCCCACTGAATAGGTGGTCCGGCGTGCAAAATCGTTTCCCTTGTCAAACCCTTCAGAACGGTATGCGCCGGTTTGACACCGGTAAGTATCGGCTGTGCATCGTTATACATTTTGATTACTGTTTCATTAGCTGCATTAATACGTTCTTCGTACTTATCCAGCAGCTTAGCTACCGCCTTATTGCCACCGGCCGGCGGGCGCCAGGAAACATGCGTTGTTGGCACATCTTGTTTAACAAGTGTCTGAGAAAAAAGTTTTAATCCAATATTTACAACGTTTAGTTTTTGATTCAACAAGCTATTTGACATCTCAGCTATTCCTCCGTTAACCAACTATCGTTCTTGCCAGTCTGGCCGCTTCGGCATTTGTCCTGGTAACCAATACTCCGGCTTGCCGTAGTTTAGCAACCTGCGCTTCCTTGTTTTGCTCATCCAGGCTGGTTCCACAGACGTATGCCACTACTGCCAAGGAATTCCCACAAGCGGCAGCCGCTTGTTTGGCACTTTCAATTACCGGAACTAAATCCCCGGCCGGATCTGCGCCAGCCCCGTAGCCAATTACTACATCCATCAATAGCACGGCTGTTTGCCGGTCATCGGCAACCTTCATAATATATTCGTTGCGCAGTGATCCATCAATCATAGGATGCGGTTTACCCATGGTAAATTGGTCATCCCCCAGATCAATTGCTGTATGGTAACCCTCTACCACAACATCTTCTGTCAGCAGTTCCTTGCGTAAAGGAATGTTTGAATATATGGGTCCAAGCGTTTCGCCTAATACCAGCATGGCTTCATAGCACAAAGTTCCGCCGGCATACAGAGCACGCACACATTGCTGCCCGGAAGCCAATTTACCTTTGGCCTCTTCAGCCCAACCCATTAATTTGGATTCAGAAGTAAGTAGCTCCGGTTGCTTACCGTTAAGCAATGCCGTTTTCAGCGCAGCTTCTTCCAAAGTGGCAGCAACCGTTACGTTAGGCGGTGCATTATCAATGATACTTCCGAGGAAACAGAGCACAACTTTTTTACTGGTCCCAGTTAACTTTGCCATAATTTTTTCCACTACCGATTTAGCCGATGGCTTGGAAATAAGAACAATGGTTTGGGTATTGCTATCATTAATTAACATATCTATCGCCTGCATCATAGTAGCTGCTCCGATTGACTCTTTTAAATCCCTGCCACCTGTGCCAATAGCTTGACTAATCCCAAGTCTCATTGCATCCAATAAGCAGATCACTTCCTGTAGACCGGTCCCAGAAGCTGAAATCAGGCCGATATTACCCGATTTCACTTTATTCGCAAAACCAATACCCTTACCATTAATGATAGCGGTACCACAGTCAGGCCCCATAACTAGCAAACCCTTTTCCGCAGCCATTGTTTTCAGATAGGCTTCATCTTCCATAGAAACATTGTCACTAAATAAAAACACATTTTTCCCGTACTTCAGAGCTCGCTCTGCTTCGATGGCCGCATATTCACCCGGAACAGAAATAAATGCCAAATTGGAGTCACTGTCCTCCTGATAAGCCTTGACAGCCGAGCGTACGATCATCTGTTCAGCGTTCTTGCCTCCAGCAGCTTTCTTACCCATCTGTTCATCAATTTTGTTCAGGACCCACTGCACATCAATATCTGCCGCGGCTCTGAATGCTAGAATTAGATCATTTGGGCCGGCTGCCTCTCCCTCAGGCCCTAGTAAATTAGCTTCTTGCAAAATAACCCGGTTGGCCGGTGTTCCCATCATTACCGAAACGTCATCCAAGCCTTCCACCTGTTTTAGCTGTTTGGAAATAAGCATGAGGGTTACCGAATCATAATAGTTGTTTTTTCGTACTACATTATGGATTTTCATATATTGACTCCTTTCCCTTGACGGTTGTGCCTGCAGCTAACGCGGCGAATCCGCCGTACACGAAACCTACTAATAAATCGACACCGGAAGAGTGTCCTAACTGCATGAGTTCCCGGGCTTTACTAATCATTTCTTGCTCTGCTCCGGCGCCAAACGCATGAATCATTTCACCAAGCCGCTGATGATACAAGCCTTTTACACCATACTTGATATACTCAGCTGACATGAAGGTGGTTAAGCGAGGAGCCTTCTGCACTAGATGCTGTGCCATTTTTTTAGCCGCTTGCTGACAATGTTCCGGCCGTACGTTAACAATACCAGTGAGAAACCCCAGCAGAAAATCATCTCCGGAAGGGGTTGAACCTGGCCCTACACCAAGCAGTCCACATATACCTTCCTCAATTAAATGTTCCTTATTTTCCAGAATACCTGAGACCAATATAGAGACTATCTGTGGTATTCCACTCTCTGTCAAACCAGGGATTCTCCTACGGCTACACAAAATCTCGGCGTCAAACTGACCGATATAAGCCAAAATGCCGTCCCCCTTATTGGCGTCATTACACAGCTGTTGTAACCGTTGTAAGCGCGGCAAACAATCCATGGCACCAGTAAAGGGATCATAAGAAGATTGGCAGGAAAACCGTGGACAGCGCTGCAACCCTTGCACTGCCAAGGTGTCACCGACTACAATTGCGTCGGCACGGTGTAGTACTTGTTGCTGTTGCTTCAGTTCAATATTGAGCCACCCTCCGGCTATGTCGACTTCTATTCCAAAGGGTATATGATCCATACCAAAACGAACCAAAGTGATGATTCCGCCAGAAGTAAGAATGTTGATATAGTCACGGTGGATTGATTTTACCTGCCCAATCGTACTTTCCGCCGGTAAAGGCAGATCTTCAGAAATTGCAGCAGCATTAAGCAGCAGCATAACTAT
>CBEULQ010000245.1:0-4990 GCA_965543975.1 uncultured Desulfocucumis sp.
AATATAGCATAATTTTGAGAGACAATCAAACACTAAGGACTTCACTAGCCCGCCCCATTGCGAGTATTTGTTGCTGGCCTCCGGAAAGGGAGCCGCAAATTAAATTCTAAGTTGACATTTGTTGAAGAGGGTGTTAATTTTTTATTGAACAGTGTTTAAAAATTATACATTGTTAAAGAAGGCGCGGGAGGAGTGTTCGGGTATATGAAATATGTGTTTTGGTTTTTAGTACTTATTTTAGTGGTAGTGATTGTTTCAACAGTCACAGCCCGGTTCTTGTTTGCAAAAAAAGTAAAGGCGGAAGTAAAGGAGCTTTATAAGAATACTGATGTCCGGAAAAGTGAAGTAGTTACCAAAGAAGATCTAAAAGACCTGCCGGTCTGTGTACAAAAGTGGTTGGAGAGATCCCAGGTTGTAGGCAAAGAGAAGATTCGAACTGTCAGGTTAAAGCAAAAGGGATTAATTAGAACGGAACCCCAAAAACCATGGATGCCCTTTGAAGCTGAACAGTACTATAATGTTGATCGGCCTGGCTTCATCTGGTTTGCCAACGTCAAGGCTGCCCCGCTCACACATATTGCCGGGAGAGATAAGTATTACGAAGGTAAAGGCAATATGTTGATTAAGATTATGTCGCTGATTAAAGTGGCGGATGGAGTAGGAGAGGAGATGGATCAGGGAACGTTGGTAAGGTATCTGTCGGAAATCATGTGGTTTCCATCGGCGGCTCTAAACGATTATATTAAATGGGAAAGCATAGATGATCGGTCAGCAAGAGCAACCATGACCTATCAGGGAGTAACCGCCTCATCAGTCTTTGTCTTTGACCAACAGGGAAATCCAGTTAGTTTTTCTGCTAAAAGGTACCGGGATCAGGGAGGTAAACTCACATTTGATGACTGGTATACCCCGGTTCACGAATATAAAGAATTTAATGGGATACGTATACCCGCTGAAGGGGAAGCAATCTGGAAACTGCCTGCCGGCGATTTTAGCTATATTAGATTAGATATTACGGAAATTGAATACAACAAGCCGTTTATTTATTAGGGTAATAGTAAAAGGCGGTGTATGAATGGGTATTAAGGAACGGAAGCAGAGAGAAAGGGATGAACGGCGCAGCTTGATACTTAATGCAGCCAATGAGATTATTGCCGAAGAAGGGTTAGAGGGCCTTTCAGTCAGAAAAATTGCTGACAGGATCGAGTATTCTCCGGGCATAATCTATCATTACTTTGAAAACAAGGATGACATCTTACAGAATTTCCTGATTGATAAATACCAGGAAATTGTTAATGAGCTGCGTTCAGTGGAAATAAAAACCCTCGACCCGGAGATAATGTTCAAGGAAATAATGACAAGTTATACCAAATGGGCAATGAAAAACCGTGAAATATATAGGACCATCATGCTTAATGATTCACCGGGTGTGCTTGAGTATACTTCTGTTCTCTGCCAAGGCGCCACGGGGAAAAGACAGGCAATAAAAATGCTGGCTCAAGCGGTAAAGACATTTATCAATGACCCTGAGAAAGATGATGAATTCTTTGCACTAAGAGCCCAGGTAATCTGGACATCGTCCTTCGGCCTGATCATCAGGATGATCATTGAGGATATTCCTGAAGAACAACAAGAACGTATTATTGCAGGTTATGTTGAATTAATAACCAATGGATTAAGGGCTGGCAAAATTCCATTAACTTAAATAGGAATGCATGTTAACATATGGCAGTTGAGCCTTTCTATGTTTTGCCAGCAGACATTTCTCTACTCTATTCAATACTTTTGGATGATAAAGTTATTTTGGATCAGGGACCAGTTGTCGGGGAAATCCTCCCCAAGAACCCAATAGCCGACGCCCCGAAGCCGATACTCCTTGGTTAGGTCGAATTTGGCTTGCATGCTCTGTTTGTTTTCAAACCAGACCACATGTTTCTTTCCGCGTTCATCCGTGTAATAATAGTACGGGGCTTGATCCCGGTTATTGTATTGTATTTTCAAGGAATTCAGCAGTGCAAAAGTCTCAGCCTCATACGGGGATACCCGTTTAGCCCGGGGGCCTCCTTTTCGGTATGGTAATATCCAGTCGTAGCCGTACAGGGGAGCGCCCATTATAATCTTTTCCCGTGGAATTCTGGCAACTGCATAATCCACTACTTTGCGAACCTGTGGGATGGGAGAGACAGCCATCGGAGGTCCTCCAGTCCAACCCCATTCATAGGTCATTAAAATAACAAAATCCGCCATTTTTCCATGAAAGGCATAATCATGGGCACCATGCCAGGGACCCGCCTGCCTGTCACTGCTTTTCGGCGCCAGGGCAGTGGATACAAGATAACCTTCTTTTTTCACCCGTGGCAATAATGTCGCCAAAAAGCCGTTGTATAGATTCCGGTCTTTTTCCCGGATATGTTCAAAATCCACGTTAAGAGCACGGTAGCCTTTTTGCTTCATTACACGGATCACATTATGGATCAGCCGTTCAGAAGCTGCCCGATCGGTGAAGATCCGGTGGGCTATGTCCGGGGAAAAATTCCCTTCGCCATAATTTGTGATAACCAACATCGGAACTACGTTTTTCCGTCGTGTGGCCGCAAGAGAAGCTTCATCGTTTAAAGGAATCAGATCCCCGTTGGATTGAGCCCGGTAGCTGAAAAAGCCGATATAAGTCAGGCCCCGGGCAGACTCATTTACGTCGGAGACTGCTGTTTTTGGGTCTACCGGTTCAAGAAACCCGATGCTCTCAATACTTCTCTTAACCCCGTCAGTCCGTAGCTGGTTATCTCCTCTTTTGTCCGGCAGCACCCTGCCTCTGCTTTCCAGCGGCACCACTTCAGGTTGGTCAGAACGGTTAATTATCTTCCGGGGAGCGGTACGCTTTACCTCACTGCCCGGTTCGGTTACGGTACACCCCACCAAAAATAAGATCGTTACCATACATATCAGACAAATACGTCTCATGTTTATCCCCCAGTTATTGTGGTCGTTTCAAAGATAACGTTCTACAGATTTTCGATTTTATTCATTGGAATGTATTGTAAATTATCAAACGCGATCCGCTGGGTAAGGAATTGGCGTTTATTAGGGGGAAAACTAAAAGGCCCCCGTAACGATATGCTTACGGAGACCTTCTGAATTTAATGCTATTAATGGCTCTAATAGACCTTGCTTTTACATGTCTTTTTCATTGTTTTTCACTTCACAGTACAATTATTCTGTACCATTCTAACTTGGAATTTTCCTAATGCTGCGGACTGCTTTTTATTAAAAGCATTGTTGCTACGACAATGCCGGTGAGTAGGAAAGCGAGCCGGGACAGGCTTCTAAGTTGTTCCCTGATCTTGAACTTTGTGGCGAATCTCAGTTTTTCGAGTTTAAGAATACGCTCCCAAAAATTGACCTTGTTCTTTTCTTTTTTGCCCCTCATCAGCTCCACGGGCCCCGACTCTTGCATAAATAAGTGGCGATGTTTCTGCGTAAGGGTTGTTATTTGCTATTATGCTCTACAGTTATTACTACTTTTCCTCGGGCGTGTCCTTTTCCATAGTACCTGAGAGCTTCAGGAACCTCACTTAACGTGTAACATCTATCTATAACGGGTTTAATTTTGCCGGCTTCAATAAGCTCTTTCATAAAAGCCAAATCCTTGTTTGGTTTTACCATCAGACTACCCAGTTTTTTACTCCCAGTCATTGAAATCCATGTCCTATAAGCAGAGCTTGGAAAATTTAACTCTCTCATTTTCTGAAACAGTATAGTCGCGGCATAGAATTCTAGATTCTTATCAGTGAGCGGATAAGGTTCTCCGTTGAATAGTGTCCCCCGGTGAGTTCCCGAAGTGAGCTTTCCCTTCCGAAAACAGCGTCCCTTATTTCTGCCGGACCATAT
Organism: uncultured Desulfocucumis sp.; assembly: GCA_965543975.1. GTDB lineage: Bacteria > Bacillota > Desulfotomaculia > Desulfotomaculales > Desulfocucumaceae > Desulfocucumis. Next base: position 3,889 of record CBEULQ010000245.1, read on the forward strand.
CCCTTGCTATAAAGATCCAATGATTTCCCCCGCACGTCTTCCATATGGTTCACAAAACTCCTAAGTGCTTCATGCCCGTTCGGGCAGATCCTGCCTATGGACGTGAACAGCTTCATGCCTGGTACATCAATATTCAGCAGCTTTTTGGCCGAATCTATTATAGCGTTTATATCCTCGTCGACCCTTAAAACCTTCTGGTTTTCAGAAACAAAGAGGTCCCCCGAAAAGCACCAGCCCCTGTTTGGCTCCACCAGGGCAATATGTCCCGCGCAGTGTCCGGGAGTATGAACCACTTCAAAGTTTAGTCCGCCAATCTCAATGTTTTCCGGGATGGGATCGGCTATTGAAGGCTCCGGGTAGCCCCATACCAGCTCCTGGTACGGGTTAAGCTCAGGAATCCGATTTATTAAGGGAATTTCCTCCGGGTGAGCTAGAATAACCCCACCAAACTTTTGCGCTAAAAGGCAGTTTGCCCCCACATGGTCTTCATGATGATGGGTATTTATAATTATTTTGATGTTTTTCCCTTCTACGTATTTTACAAACTCCACGGTTGTGTGCCTGCAGCCGGTGTCGATAAGAAGACCATCGACAAGGTATGCCGCCACCCAGTAAAGAGGTTTTCCTCCCATTTCTGCGCTCATTTTTATTTGAATAACTTCCCCTGCCCGGGTTAAATCCATCATTTCATATCACCTCGAAAACGGTACAAAATCTTAAACGGGTAATTCTGTCTCCATTATCACTTACTCACAAGCCTTTTTCAATTCAATGTTATGCACCTTGCCGGTATCCTGCCTCCACCTCCTAAAACCGTGTCTATTTCTTACAAAATCATGTTTGGATTTGGCAATGGGTCAATTGATTACTATGGGAAAATAGTAACACGGATAGTGCCCAGACCGCGCGCCAGGCGCCAGAGACGCCTGCGGCGAGGCCGGGCGCGGGGTCACAATACGGACTGGATTTCCGCGCGGTTTTGGGTGCGACGGATAAATCTAATAAGTAGGAGGCGCAGAATGCCGAAAAAGAATTTATTGTTGGCGATTTTTGTTCTTTTTTCTTTCTTCGCTCTAGGAGGAGCGTTATTTTACAACCACTC
>CBEULQ010000246.1:0-4946 GCA_965543975.1 uncultured Desulfocucumis sp.
AATGAAATTCACTGGTTTATATTATTAAAAATTATATAACTTGTCTTAAAATTAGAAATATTTTATAATGTTATGTAAATTCAAAAAATATTACGGAGTGTGATGAGAAAAAAGTTGCGGCTGCTGTTTATTATTTCTATCAGTTAATTAATTAAAGGAGAGTGTACTGAGAGTATGATGCAATACCCTTTATTGCTCAACGGCATGCTGGAGAGGGCCAAAAATGTATTTTCTAAAAAAGAGATAATATCCAGGGATTATTCCGGAATGTTCAGGTACAATTACGGCGAATTCTATGTTCGGGTTTGCAGGCTTGCCAATGTGCTGGAAAAGCTGGGCGTCGGTAAGGGAGACAGGGTTGGCACCCTTGCCTGGAACAATCACCGGCACCTGGAGCTGTATTTTGCCGTACCCTGTTCCGGCGCTGTTTTAAATACGTTAAACCTTCGCCTGTTTACAGATCAGTTGATTTATGTAATAAATCACGCCGAGGACAAGGTGGTTTTCGTCGACGAAGATTTGATCCCCTTGCTTGAAGGCATTAAGGACAAACTTACCACGGTTAAAAGCTACGTCATTATGACGGACAAAAAGGAATTGCCGCAGACTTCCCTTTCCCCGGTATATTCTTATGAGCAGCTTTTGGCCGAGGCCAGTCCGGAATACATATTCCCCAAGGACATGGATGAGGAAACGGTGGCGGCCATGTGCTACACCACCGCTACCACGGGCAATCCCAAGGGGGTAATGTACACTCACCGGTCACTGGTACTGCACTCCCTGGCCGAGTGTATACCGGACGCCCTGGGGCTTTCCGAATCAGACGTGATAATGCCGGTGGTGCCCATGTTCCACGTCAACGCCTGGGGACTTCCTTTTACCGCTACCTGGGTGGGGGCCACCCAGGTATTTGTTGGATCGCGCCCCGATCCCAAAGTGCTCTGCGACCTTATGCAGAATGAAAAGGTTACAATAACTGCAGGGGTGCCCACCATATGGATGGGTGTTTATGCGCTGATCAGCAGGGAAAATTACGCTTTAAGCAGCCTGAAGAAGATAATCAACGGCGGCTCGGCCCTGCCGGAAGCCCTGCTGAACGGCTACAGGGCAAAGCTGGGGCTGGACATAACCCATGCCTACGGAATGACCGAAACCTCTCCCCTGGTGCTGTGCTGCCAGTTAAAGGCTTATATGAAGGACTGGCCCCAGGATCAGAAGAACAAGATACTACTCAAACAGGGAACCATTGTCCCCGGGCTGGAGATGCGGGTTATCGACGACAAGGGCAACGACGTGCCCAGGGACGGCAAAACCATGGGCGAGCTAGTCCTGCGGGGTCCGTGGATTACCCAGGAATATTACAAGGATCCCGAGCGCAGCAAGGAGGTAATAACCTCCGACGGCTGGTTCAGGACCAACGACATAGTTACCGTTGACGATGAAGGCTATGTGCAGGTGGCAGACAGGACCAAGGATCTGATTAAAAGCGGCGGGGAGTGGATTTCCTCGGTGGACCTGGAAAACGCCATCATGTCCCACCCGGCGGTGGCCGAGGCGGCAGTTATCGCCATGCCCCACGAAAAATGGGACGAGCGGCCGATGGCCTGCGTGGTGCTTAAACCGGATCAGAAAGGAAATGTATCCGAGCAGGACATTCTGGACTTCCTTAACGATAAAATTGTGAAATGGTGGATGCCCGACAAGGTTGTATTTATTGATGAGGTTCCCAAAACCAGCGTGGGCAAATTTGACAAAAAGGTGCTCCGGCAGCGGTACACGGGCAGGTAGAAACACCAGTCCCCTTAGTAGGACCAATAAATCACGTTATAATGGAGCAACTAATAAAAAAACAAGAAGCATAGAGTTATGTTTAGTATTCACATAAATAACATACTGCGACAAAGCTCGTTTCTATAACGTTTATCTGCTTTACTGAAGCTGGTTATGAAAATTTGTAAGAATATAACAGGCAGGCTTTGAACAAAGCCTGCCTCATTTGTTATCCGCTGTCTATCGTCGTGTGGAACTGTGTTTATGCGCTGGCACCGGGGGAGCCGGTAACGGTTTGCTCCTGACCCCTGTTGCTGTTTGTATTGATGTAAGCCGCCGCCACCAGGTTGACCAGCGCCAGCGCTGAGGCCAGTAAGAATACGTACTGGTATCCCGCCGCCTCCCAGAGCAGGCCGGCGAAAAAGGGAATGGTCATGGAAACTGCGTGGTCCACTGTTACACCCATGGATAGGGTGGGGGTTAAATCGCTCTTTTTTTCCACTATCTTGTTAAGGTATGTGGCCCTGGCCATAAGACAGGCAAAAAGCAGGTTATCACCTATAAAGCAGGCATAGACCACCACCAGCGCCACTGCGGCCGGGAATATGCCGCCGGCAAATCCGTAGCCGAGGCATACCAGCACCAGAGCCACCGATTCCAGCATGATTATGGTCCGCTCTCCCCAGCGGTCAATGGCCACACCCAAAGCAGGTTTGAAGAAAATGCCTATTGCCGTGCCTGCCAGGCCGAGTAAGGCGAAGGTGGTCACCGGCTGGTGAAAAATTTTTATCAAAACCCACGGGCCGAAGGTTAAGAAAATCTGTTTGCGCGCCCCGAAAAGAACGCTGAGTATATAGTACAGGGTATACCTTTTTTTAATTATGATAGCCGTTCCCGGATGGTTTATTTTTTCCACCCTCATGCCTAAAAGGCATGCAGTGGCCAAAATCACGGCCAGGGAGGCCAAGCCAAAGGTTATTTGGTAATTAATGCCCATATACCGGAATCCGGCCCAGACTGCTAAAAATCCCAGCAAGGAGGCGGCAGTATTTATGCCGCTCCATTTTCCCATTTTTCTGCCCACTTCGTGGGGCTCGGAGAGGCTTACCACAATGCTGTTGTTCAGCGGCATGTAGAGATGGGCGCCGATACTCCACATAATCATCCAAACAACTGCCCATTGCAGCGACGGAGCAATAAATCCCTGGCCTATAAGGCCCAGGGACATAACCATGAGGGATATCATGGCTACCCGGATATTGGCCAGGGCAATCATTGCCCCGGCAAAAAACACCACCAGGAACCCCGGCAGTTCCCTGAAGAACTCCAGCCCGCCCCGGGTCGCCTCGCTGACCTGGAAAACATCCGATATGTAGTTGTTGAAGGTTGGGTCGTAAAGACCGGTATAAATACCCAGAAAAAAACCCGATAAACAGAAAAGAAAGAAATCCCTTTCTTTTCCTCTTAGTTTACTAATCATCATTTGTGCCCTACTTTTATAAATCCGTTCCTAAAAACTCTGCCTGGGCATTTGGGAAGTGTAGTTTGCTCTTTAGGGTTTGGTAGGGGATTAACCCCTTGAATCAAGGCTTACTTAATGGCAGGTGCTGCAGGCGGAAAACCCGGGGCAGTTTATGTAAATCCCTTTCCCGCTGACGGGAATCCTCCTGCACCAATCTATAAATTTTATCATTCTTTAACAGTTCCTGCCAGACTTCGGTCACCATGTCAATGAAATCTTCCCTCAAGGAGGTATTCCTTACAATCAAAGGGCACCGGTAGGGAAGCTTCATGGTTTCGTGAATAATAAGCAGGCTGCCGTCCTCCAGCAAGTGCGGCGCCAGGGGGAACAGTCGGCAACTCAAGGGGCGGTCTTTGCGGGGGCAGGGGGGAGTGCACTTAACAAAAAAAACCGGGTATTCCCAGTTATCGGGGAAGTCGTATAATTTAGGGTCATGTCTTTCATATTCCAGCCATTGCTCATTGCCTTTAAACATTACCTCCTCTCCGGGAAAGAGGTACATCCCCAGGGTCTTTTTGCCGTGGGGCCGGCAGCATACGCTGCCGCATAACTCTCCGCAGTCCTTATCCAGAGGGGTGACATTTTCAGTTATCTGGTAAAGATATTTATAGTCCGGCATGTTTAATTCTCCCGCCGAGAAGTCCTCGCCCGGAACCTTCCTTACTCGCAAAGCGAGGGGTAGTATACTATAGCTATCTCCTGATTATAAAGCGTTTAATCCCAACATCATTTTTTTAACTTTTTCCGTTATGTCGCTGAAAAAAAACTCCAGGTCGCTGTCCACCCACTGGGCGGCCTCGTCTATCAGTCTCGCCACTCTGGGCATGTCTATTCTAATGCGGTGTTTGTAGTACATTTGGTAGTCATATTTACGGGCCAGGGATTCCGGAGACGACTTTTCCAGGTCTATGTAGTCAGCAAAATGGGCAATACGGCCGTAAAACCGCAAAGGATCGCGACCGAAAAAAGCCCCGGATTGCCGGCCTATTTCATCTATCAATTCCCCGTTGGCAAAGGCCTGGCGCAGTATCTCGCCGTAGGGCTTTCTCTGACTAATATGCAGTTCTATACCCATCTCCACGATGTTATGGGCCTTCCACCATCCCATTTCCCCGGGTATATTGCAGGCCTCAATGGTGGTATTGATGAAGCGCCGCCCTTTTTCGAAACAGTACCCCCTCTCAAAGGGAGGGTTTTTCTCGTCGCCGTAGTAATCCAGTCCGTCCGGTTGCACGCCGTGGGTTATATTACCCCTGGCGAAGTCAATCAAAATAGCATCGTGGCGTAAAAAGTCCAGCAATTCCTTGCCCCGGCTGTGGGAGATGTCCCGGTGAACCCCGGCGCCGATGGCCATATCCGGGAAGATGCTGCCCAGGGCAACAGCGTCATTTAACTTTCCCAACACCCTTTCGGCAAAGTAAACGTGGGTTTGCGGAAACAAATAATATACCTCCCGTCATCCATGATATTTATAGTTCGACGGTCGTCAGGTCCTTCCTGCGTGTTTAGGTTAATAATAAAAAAACCAAAATTGTTATTGACTTAGAACAAACGTTCCGCTAATATAAGCATAGAACATACGTACGGAAACGGAAGGTGGTAAAAATGGCTACAGCAAGCCAGACAAAAATATTCAATGGTGATTTTAATATCA
>CBEULQ010000247.1:0-4932 GCA_965543975.1 uncultured Desulfocucumis sp.
CCCCAGCATAAATGGATATAGCCCTGACCAGCCCGTAAAACCATAAATAACAGTGCAAACCGTCAGTGAAACAACTGCGCAACAGCGGTATAAACCGGTTTTATTCAACAATTTGACGGCGGAGGCCATTGCGATAATATATAATGCTATGAATATCGCGCTGGTGAATTGGATTAAAATTGTTAAATCCAGAGTTAAGCCGTAATAGATTAAAAGTACGGTCAAAAAGACTGGTACCAAAGATAACAGTACCCGGTGAGGCGTTTGGAAAACCGGGTGCAGTGCTGAAAAATAAACATGGAAGTCGCCCTGTCTGGACTGGGCATATACCAGGCGGGAGAATCCTGCCACGTAAGTATGAATAGTGCCATAACATGCGATAAACCCGAGAACGGCTACCACCGCGCCCGAGAATCCGCCCAAACTCTGTGAAGCCATATAGGTCAAGGCGGCGATTTTATCCTCTGCAAGGTAAGACTGTGTTCCAATGATTACGAAGGCAAGTAAAACATACAAAAGATTAACTATAACCAGGGATACTCCCAGACTGATTTGAATATCCCGCCCAGGATTTTTGAACTCTTCCGCCAAATGGCCGATCATTTCCCAGCCCACAAAAGCCCAGAATAAAACAGTCATAGCAACCCCCACAGGTATCCAGCCCATGGGTACGAAGGGTGTAAAAGCTTTTTTATCAACCTCAGGCAAAGCCGCCGCTATTATTATTAATAATATCAGCGCGATCAGACCCACCACCAGCAGTTGCACTCTGCCCGACAGATTAATCCCCCGGTAATTCAGTAAAACCGCCACCAACAACATTACAGCAGCAGCAATGAAAACTTCTATATCATTAAAGGAAAGGTAGGCCCCTATATAACTGGCCCCGATAAGGGCGGCAACCGGGGCTCCAATGGGGACAGTTCCCAGGAATAACCAACCGGTAACAGTGCTTGCCGTTTCTCCGAAAGCCTGTTGCGCATAGGCGGCTATACCTCCGGCGTCCGGGTACCGGGCGGATAGTTTGCCGAGGGTTATAACCAGCGGTATGGTTAACAATCCCATAATAAACCAGCTGATCATCGACGCCGGGCCTGCCAGTTCCGCAGCCAGCACAGGCAGCACCAATACCCCGGAGCCCAGCACCGCCCCCACCGTCATGGCCACTCCTTGCACCCAACTAATATTTCTTTTTAAAATAATAGACTTTTGAATAATGTAAACCTCCACTCTTTTTAACAATCACCTGGACTGACTTCATGAGATATACTATCATGTGGGTATGAATAAGTGAAATTGACATTTCAGATGATACCGTTCACTTTTTTCGAAAACAAAAGCGTGGGGTACACACATGGAAATTCGTAATTTAAAGACATTCGCAACCATCGCCAGACTGCAAAGCTTCACCAAAGCGGCGGATATGCTGGGTTACGCCCAGTCAACTGTTACAAGCCAGATTCAATCTCTGGAAGAAGAATTGGGAGGCATACTTTTTGAGAGGCTGGGCCGGAAAGTAACACTGACAAAGAATGGCGAAAACCTTTTATTGTACGCGGAGCAAATATTAAAATTAAACCAGGCGGCTAAAGATGTCATTTCCAATTCAAACGGGACAAAAGGCACGTTGACCATAGGTACACCCGAGTCTTTTTGCATGAATTGCATGCCGGAATTATTAAAGAAATATCGTGAAAATTACCCTGATGTGGAAATAAAGCTGCGCATTGGAACATGCTGTGAATTTCATCATTTTTTGCAGCATAACACCGTTGATTTGGCTTTCTTTTTAGATCAACCAATTGAGGATGAACATCTGGTAACCCATATTCTTTTTGACGAACCGGTAATGATTATAGCTTCTCCCGCGCATCCTCTGGCCCAAAAAGGGAGGAGCATAACACCACAGGATTTGGACGGTCAGTCACTGGTGCTCACTGAATCGGGGTGCGTCTATCGTGAACGTTTCGAAAAAACACTGGCCGGGGCAAAGGTCAGGTCTTGTTATACCTTGGAAGTCACCAGTGTTGAAGTTATCAAAAGATTTACCATAAATAATATAGGCCTTACTGTGCTGTCACGGGTTGCGGTGGAACACGAATTAGCGGCAAACCAGCTGGTCGCGTTGCCCTGGAACGGACCGTCCTTTGATGTCAAGGCGCAGCTGGCCTATCATAAAAGAAAATGGGTTTCGCCGGCCATGCGTGCATTTATTGATCTGGCATTGAATATGTTTAGTTCACAAAAAGTCTAGGAGTATCAGTACGCTCCGCGCTGTACGACTTCTCCTTTCGCGCCATGCTTGTTTTTGAACGGCCTCAGATATTCTGCTAGGATTCCGGATAAAGGTTTCGGAGGTGATTCCCGTGTCATTGCCCGGAGGGGGAGAACATCATTCATGTGATAGAAATGTTGCAAAGGCGCTTCCCGCCGCCTTACCTCTTCTGTTTGCCGGGGCGCTGGGGATCTGGATGGGTGTGCATGCTTTCAGATCCCTTATTACGATGGTGGTCTGGAATGTGGCGGAGGACCTGCCTGCCGGTCAGATGGGTCTGATTGCTCTTTCTGTTTATTCACTGGGCCTGGCGGCCTGGCTCCCTACCCGTTTTTTTGGCGGCTTGCGACCGGTATGGCGTTTCGGGCTGCTGCTGGCCGTACTGAGCGTCGCTCGCCAGGGACTGCAGGGAGAAGTGCTGAGCCCTGTTTTCTCTTTCGCCACAGGTGTCGTTTGGCTGTGGTGGCTTCCGGCATATTTGCGGGAATTGGCGCGCAGGGGGGTCCCTGAACTTTTTGTCCCCGCCGTGCTGACCGGTCTGGCCTTGCAGAGCGCCGGGCAGGCGGCCATGCATGGCCTGGACCTCAATATAATCCGGGGGATTTGGTCTGTTTTGGGATCGGCGGTGCTGGCCGCCGCCTTTGCCGGGGCCATCTGGTGGTCGGGCAGGAGTGAAGCCTCGCCCCGGGCGGCGGATGGATGGGAAGCGGGGGCGGCCTGGGGAGCCCTTGGGCTGGGGCCTTTTCTCTTTTTGCAACTGACGCTGCTGACCAACCCGGGGCGTGTTGAAGCGCTTGGTGCCCGGGGAACCACGGAGGCGGCGGTTATAATTTTGCTGTCTCTGCTGGTTGGTCTGGCAGTGCTGGCCTGGCGTCCTTCCCGCACGGCCCGGATCGGGCTGGGGGTGGTGGCGCTATTGCTGCTTGTACCTGGTTTCTGTCCGTCCCGGTTAACGGTCTGGGCGCTAATTCCCATTCAGGCCATTATGGCCCTGGAGTTGGCTGCCGCCTTTGCGCCGGCAAAACCTCAGGCCCGCGGGCGTATCTACAGTGCCTCTGCGGCCGGTGCTCTCATGTTGTTCATACTGATGTTCGTATACTATTCCCGGTACGGCTGGCCCCTTCTGTGGACTGTGGCAGCGGCCCTGGTGGTTCTAGGGGGCTTCCGGTCCAGGGATTCGATCTTATTCAGGGACTGGCGATCCGTTATAACATTGGTCACAGTGGCGATAGCCGGTGTCATCTTAAGCCTGGCGCCATATTCCAGGGCGGCTCCGGTTGACGGCCCTGCCCCGGCCGAATTGAAAATATTTAACTACAACATCCACCAGGGATTAGACACCTGGAGCGTTCCGTCCATACAGGCAATCGCCGATACCATTGAAGATTCCGGGGCAGACCTGGTCTCCCTGCAGGAGGTAAACAGGGGTTGGAACCTCAGCGGTGGTACTGATACGGTTGCCTATTTGCGTTGGCGTTTTCCCGGATATTACATCATCTACGGGCCTATGAACGGAGATCTGTGGGGAAATGTGATAATGAGCCGGTATCCGGTTAAGGAATGGGGCACCGGACATTATACCCAGGGGAAGAGCGACTTTCCCCGCGGGTTTATGTGGACCGGTATTTCCACCGGGGCCGGTGATTTGCTATTCGTAACCACCCACTTTTCCGCCTACGCTGGATACGATGAAGACCGCATTTCCCAGTCCAGGGAACTGCTGGATTTCTGGAATAAACGGTCCCGGACCTTAATTGCCGGAGACTTCAACGCCCGTCCGGGAGATGAGGCCATTAAAAGGCTGTTGAACGGAGGTTTGAAGGATATCCCGGCCGGGCACGGCCTGGGGGATGCTTTTACATACTCTGCCGCGCATCCGTATCAAAGAATTGACTATATCTTTGGCAGTTCGGATATTAATTCTTTTTCGTCGCAGATTCCCCGGACCACAAACTCTGACCACCTGCCGGTGGAGGCTACAATTACCTTGCGTTGAAGACTTTAAAAAAAGGGGATGTTGTTATTCGCTAAACTCACGCATTTCCAAGTAAGGAAATATTTTGTCCGAAAAAAACAACAGCGTAATTCCCATAGCCGTATTAGCAACCAGCACGGCTATTGCTGTAAACCATTCACTATGTGTTAACCAAGCCGCCAAACCACCGGCAATTAGTGCCGGAATGCCGACAAGTATAAGTTCCATAAACAACATTAAGGGATAAAAAAGTTTGCGGTCTATAGAAGAAGGCAACAGGACATGAGCCAAAGCAATAATATTTGACTGTTCCAAGTAAAAAGATGTAATCAGTAAAGACAATAGCAATGCCAACATGAATATCTCTGTATTCTTTGTGTGTAACTGTGTGATCATTGCATAACTCAGATTCAACAGAAAAGCGTTCAAGCCAAAACGCAGTGTAGGCAAGGCATTTATGGCCAAGGCTTTCTGAAAAAATGTTCCCGGCAAAGTGTAAATGTACGGAAGAGCAAGTTCTTCGCTCACGGGGCCGGCAAAGCTGCGCAGCAACAGCAAATAGGTAAGAATTCCGTTTTGCGCATATAGAAGAGCATACTCTGCCGAATGGCCATTACTCTGAGCAATGGACCCTACAATCAAACCTGTTATTACGGATAACGGAGTCATGTATCCCACATAT
>CBEULQ010000248.1:0-4929 GCA_965543975.1 uncultured Desulfocucumis sp.
ACTTCGGGGAAAATCATTATGCTGTCCGGTAATTCCGGTTTTTTATCCTCCCCGCAGGGCAGTTTCTCAAGGTGTCTTATCATGTCATAACCCAGGTAACCTACAGCGCCGCCGTAAAACCGTGGCAAATCCTCCAGTACCGGACCCGTTTTGTCAGCCATCAATTGTTCCAGGACGTTAAATGGATTATCCCGGACCCGGCGTACATCTCCACGGGATTCAATAACATTGACCTCGTTTTCATAGCGGTAGACAATTAGCGGGTCAAATCCTATAAAGGAGTATCGCCCCAGTTTGTTGCCGCCTTCCACGCTTTCCAGCAAAAAGGAATAACCGTTACCCGCAAGTTTTGAATATATGGTTATGGGTGTCTCAGTATCCGCATGATATTCCCTGCTCACGGGAACCACCTGGTGGTTCCGGCACAATTCCAAAAACATTTCCCTGCCAGGATATAGCATATAACACGACCTCCTGTTGAAAAATCGAAATTTGATGCTAAAAAAAATAAAAAACCGGCACTCAAATGAGTGCCGGTCGCTTATTATCACAATAATATGCTACCCACATCATCTCAGCTCATCTCAACTCAACTATGCTAATCTTCACTATGCTACTGAGAATTGTATAACCAATTCGTCAGTTCTCAACTAAAAAAACATTACCACAATCACCCGTTGGTGTCAACATCAATATTAGTCCGGTTTTTTATTTGTTATTAGCTCATCAATTACATGCTCATCCTGCCATTCAGCCATGGTCGTCATGGCCTCGGCATAATCCGGCCAGTCGCTGCCATAATTTAATGCTGCCGTTATTTCCGCCATTGCAAGCTTTTGCTCACCCATGTTTTTGTAACACTTAGCCAGACCATATTTTGCCCCGGGCCACTGGCCACCGGATATGACGGGCGTAAGCGCTCTCTTGTATTCTTTCGCCGCTTCCGGGTACATGCCAAGTTTAAACAGGGCTTCACCCCTTAACAGGTAAAAGTATTGTTCCGGCGGGTAACCGAAAGCCTCCGCCGGCGCCTTGCCGGTCTGCTCCAGTGCCGACCTGACGTCTCCCGCCTTTAACAGCGCATCGGCAAGGTAGTACATAATAGCCCTGTCACCGGGACGATTTTTCAGCTTTTCCTGATAGTAAAGAACAACCTCTTTATAATAGCCGGGGCAATCCCCGCAAACAGAAAAATCCTTTCCGTCCCATCCCAATACCCTAATGCTGTATGTGTTCTCCACGTCCTCGGACCAGAGGGCCAATTCATTTTTGCCGTCACCGTTGTAATCTCCTGTTTCCAGGCGATGATAAATATCACTGTGTATCAGCTCCGGGCTATTGTCCTGCCAGGAGTAAATATTGAGAGCGGAACCGAAATATCTGCCCGCCTTCCACCCTACCAGCAATTCGTCCCCGCCGCCGTTCAGGTCTGTTATGGCAATATCGCTTATTTCATAATCTTCTTCCTTCTGCCATACCTTTTGCAATGATTTTTCCTTTTCCCTGAATATAATCACACCTGACCTGCCGTTAGGCTTTTTATAGCACAAGAGCCTTTCCTCCGCGCCGTCACCGTTAAAATCAGCGGTTATCCCAATCAAACCTTCATCATCTGTGACCGCCTGGTCTCCGGGTTCTGTTTTAATAATACCGGAAGAATCTTCCGCTTCTTTCTCCTCCTGCCCGCTCTGCATTTCTTTCATTATTACGGATTTGTTGTACACGTTAGGTGTAACCAAATAAACACCGGGAGGCAATAGCTCTTCCAGGGTTGAAACTTCGGGGAAAACCGGAGCGGTAATTTTTTCATCGCCGGCGGCAAATTGAACATGTACCCTTTTATCGTTTCCGGAACGGTACACTGCTCCCCCCAGACCTGATATTACCTGCACAAGCGGAATATAAACAACGCCTTCCGGTGACCGGAACGAACCGTCCTGGCTGATGGGAGATACCTTAAAAGATACCGACCTTGTCCCCCTGGTGAATTCTATTTTTTCGGTGCCGGGGTAATATTTAAATTCTGCTGCTATTTCTCCGGCAATATCAGGGGCCGGCACCATAATTCGACTTTCATCATTGATCACCGGCCAGTGAAATGTCAATTCCTTTTCCCCGGAGTATATTTTACAATCTTTTTGATCCTCCTGCGCAGCGGGCGAATCCACATTACCGACATCCGCCCGGGCTTGCCCTGCAAAAATTAAACAAAATCCGAGGACAGAAATAAAGATTAATTTTATTTTTGATCCGGTCATTTATCCTGTTGTCTCCTTATTGCATGGTGAAACCTCAAAATTCTTCCCCAGTACCCATGGTTGTGAACTAACCTGTTGACAAAACGCCGGAAAATTACTGGGGAAACAGGTCCCTGCGCAGAACCGTGGCTCCCCTGAGGTAGATATGTTTTAGCTCCGTTTGAGATTTTTCAGTGTTTACGTGAACCATTATCCTGATACATTTTTCCAGCCTGCCCGGAACATCAATTTCCGTGGCGCAAAGCATCGGAACATATGTCCAGCCCATTAATTCCCTGGTGGCCGCGGCTGGGAATTCTGCATTTAAATCCGCTGTGACTGTAAAAAATGCGCTGGCTATATCTTCCGGGGATACATTATTTTCAGTTATAATGGCCGTAAGGAGTTCCTTTGTGGCGCTCAATATTTCTTCCTTTGAGTTTTGCTCCACTGTGATTGCTCCCCTTATTCCCCTTACATAATGCATAATAATTAGCCCTCCTTATGCAGAAACCGCCCTGTGTCCCAACCCAACCGCCACTTCGTCCAGGTGCAGCAAACCAACCCCGAAGAATACGGCCACAATTACATGATCCTGATAGCGGGCTATGCCGACTTTGCCTCCCACATTAAGGCCAAATGCCTTTTGCATTATCTGTGACATTGCTTCCCGCGTGGCCCCGGCCACAGCTCCTTCCTCGGCGTGTATTTCCTTGATTACGCCTTCCCTTTTGGCCGCCACCACAGCTCTCTCAATAACTTTCCCCACCGAACCGGTGAAGTCACCGCCGTAATCCACAGCTGCGGTTTTAATGCCTTCCCTGGCAAACCTGGCTTTATATTCCCGCTCCTGTTCCCGGTCGCTGGTCAGGGCCATTTCCAGTGCCACCCTGGCTACCTTCCTGCTTCCATGGGTCACTGTGCTCACTTCCTTATAAATATTAATAGCACCCTCAACGAGTGCTATGTAACTTTCTGAACAATCCCGGCACATGCAGCCGTCGTTTTTTAAATGTTATTTCAGGTTATACTTTCTTTCCAGGTGGTATTTAAAACTTTTCATTTCTTCCGAAACTCGGAACTTTCGCCTTTCACAAATTCATTACTACCGGTTACCTTTGATATCAACCATTGAGCAATAGGGATGCCAACTGGGGCGGGTTACAAAATTCACATTTTTAGCGGGTTTCAAGGTTCTGCAAATGAGCGATTGAGCAGATTTTGGACACCCGGCTGCCTAGATTCTAATCAGCTCAACCGTTCGTCCCAGATAGAAGCCTTATCTTACAAGGCTCCACATTCACTCAATATCTCCCGGTTGTATGAAAAATCATCAACCATTCCCTCATCAAAATCCCAAAATGCCAAATGAGCAAATTACCACATGAACAAAATTTTTATTTTATTTTTCAGGGCAAAAAAATAAGCCGGGATATAATCACAATCCCGGCTCAAAAATGAGGCCTCTTATGGTTTTATTCAGTTCATCACGCCATAACCGGCGAACATCTAACGGTTGAGTGGGTAAGTCCCTCCCAAAGACTCAATTCTTTCATTCCAGGAGGAGGTGTTGACAAATTATCGCTAAATAAATATTGAATAAAGGGCAATATATCCACCGGCCTTACTATCCCCACAATTTTATTTCTTTTATCCCTCACTGGCAGTATGCTGATACGGCAATTAATAATAATTTCCGCTGCCTGCGCCGGATCGTCGGTTTCCAGCACCGAAACCTGCATTAAAGGACGCATATATTTTTTAACCGGCGCTTTTTTTATCTGTTTCAGTCCTGTCCCGCCTAACCTGTTGCGGGATGCGTCAACCAGCAACCCCAGCCATTTTCCCGGCTTTGAATTAAGACTATTGATCGATTCCAACACCACGCGCAGGGTAAGAAAACCGGAGATGTTTCCTTCATCATCCAGTACGGTTAGCCAGCGGTATCCTTTTTCCCCGGCTAGCTTGCCCAGAAGATTTACCGCCCGCTCAAGACTGTCGTTTTGATTTATACAAGGGTATTCGGCAAAAGGAACCATAAAATTTTTTACCGTTTTTCCTTTTGTCATTTTTTAAACACCTCCGGATTAGAGAGAGACAATTTAACAACCCATATGCGGCAAGGTTTTTTTTAATCGGCGGGGCCCGGCGTGTTGTCAAACAGATTAACTATAAATGGAAGGAGGTCTACGGGCCTGATTATACCAACCACACTGAGTTGATTATCCATGATAGGCAAAATTGTTATTCTTCTGTTAATGATAATCTCCGCCGCTTTTGCCGGACTGTCCGTTTCATAAACGGATACGTCAATAAGGGGTTTTATTAATTTCTTAACCGGGGTGTTCTTTATTAACTGCATGCCCTCCCAATAGAAAAATCCGGGACGGTTATAGGTAAACACCCCCAGCCATCCCCCGGCCTTCGGAGCCAGTTCGCTGATGGCCTCAAAAACGTTACGAAGGGTAAGAAAGCCCTTGATAGAACCGCCTTTGTCCAGTACCACCAACCAGCGGTACCCCTTCTCCCTGGTCATGCGGTACATAGTATTAACCGCTTCTTCCAGAGTTGCGTTCTCATTTATTTTTGGATAATCATGAAAGGGAATCATAAAATCTTTTACTGTTTCCATATTTTCCGTCATATTTATCACCTCTCGCATAACATTTATATCCATAAGTTAAATAAATAT
>CBEULQ010000249.1:0-4914 GCA_965543975.1 uncultured Desulfocucumis sp.
TCCTCGAAGGACGGGGTCTTACAGGCTATAAAGCTCGAAATATTAAGGTCAAGGCTCATTTATAAGGTTTGCGCAATAAAAAAATAAACCAATTGTTTAAAAAATAAACAATAAAATTTAGCGAAATTATCCATGCGAAATCTATTATATACACTTGATTCTTCTTCATGGTTAAAGGCTAAAAAATCACATTAGATTTAAGGGCACGGGTTTTGCAAATATTCAAAATGAATTCACAGATGAAGGGGATGAGACGCCGGGGGAATTTGCTGAGGAAAGAAGGTGTGCATGTGGAAGGCGTAGCAATAATTGGGGCCGGGCAAACCCGCTATGGCGATTTCCCCGGCAAGGGAGTCAAAGAATTATTTGCCGATGCATATTTTGAAATGCTGAAAAGTGTAGACAAGCATCTGGAGCCGCAAATGATTCAATCGGCGTATATTGGCAGCTTAAGCGCCGGCAGCGGGTTCCAGTTGGGGCAGTTGGCTCCGCTTCTGATGGGGCATGTGGGGCTGCCCCAGGCAACTGCCACCAGGGTTGAAAATGCCTGCGCCTCCGGGGGATACGCCCTGTATAACGCTGCCTGCGCTGTTGCCTCGGGCAAGTTCGATCTGGTGGTGGCGGCAGGGGTTGAAAAAATGCGGGATGTTTCCTCCAGCAAGGGCCGTTATTGGCTGGGGGTATCCGGGGATACGGAATACGAGCGTCTGGCCGGCTCTACTTTTGCCGGCATTTATGCCCTGATGGCGGCAAGATACATGCATGAGTACGGACTTAAAAGGGAGCACCTCTCCATGGTGGCGGTGAAAAACCACCGTAATGCGGTGGCCAATCCCAAGGCACAGTTTCGTAAAGAAATAACCATTGAACAGGCTTTAAAGGGAGCTCCCGTGGCCTATCCCTTTAATGTATGGGATTGCAGCCCCACCAGCGACGGCGCTGCGGTGATTCTGCTCTGCAATGCCAAAATAGCTAAAAATTTTACGGATAAACCCGTTTACCTCAGGGGATTCGGCGCGGCCAGCGATTACCTGGCCATACATGACCGGGACTCCATCACAAGATTGGCCGCCACCCGCAAGGCTTCCGCCGAGGCATACGCCCAGGCCGGCATTAGCCCCCGGAACATTGATTTCGCGGAGGTTCACGACTGTTTCACCATTGCGGAAATACTTGCCTACGCAGATCTGGGCTTTTGTGAGGAAGGGCAGGCCTGGCGGCTGTTGGAGGATGGAGTAACCCGGCCGGACGGCAAACTGCCGGTAAACGTAAGCGGAGGCTTAAAGGCCAAGGGGCATCCCATCGGCGCCACGGGGTGCGGTCAGGCTTGCGAAATATTTAAACAATTGCGGGGAGAGGCCATGGAGCCCAGCCGCCAGATTAAAAACGCCAGGTACGCCCTGTCCCATAATGTAGGTGGCTCCGGCGGAACAGCCGCAGTTTTCATCTATCAGAGAGGGGACGAATGATGAAAAAAAGCGTAATATCTTACGGGGTTTATCTGCCGTTTCTGCGGATTAAGAGGGACGAATATATTAACGCCCTGGGAAGCTGCAGTTCCGGTATAAAAGAAAAAGCCGTCATGGATATAGATGAAGATGTAATTACCATGGCCGTGGAAGCTGCCAGAAACGCCACCGCAAGTGTGGATATTTCCCGTATAGGGGTTCTGGCTCTGGCTTCCGCCAATTTTCCATATCAGGAAAAAGCCATGGCGGGAACCATTGTAGATGCTCTGGGATTGCGGGAAAATGTTCTGACGTCCCAGCACAGCGGCTCCACCTTGGCTGGAACGGAAGCAATGCTCACAGCCATGGGCTTGTTGGAGCAAACTGAGCAAAAATACGCCCTGGTGATAGTGTCCGATGCGCCCACAGCCAGCGCTTCCTCTGATTTGGAGCACGGTTTCGGCGCGGCAGCCTGTGCTTTTGTGCTGGCTAAAGACGAGCCGGGATTGGAATTTGATGGTGTATATGCCCATGCCGGTGAGTCCCTGGGGCTGCGCTACAGGCTTCGGGGGGAAACCTCTGTCAGGGATATAGGGGTTAAAGCTTACTCCACCCAGGCTTATAATGACACGGTAAAGGCTTCGGTTATTGGGCTGATTAATAAACTGGGGAGAACTACCGGTGATTATCGTCATGTGGTACTCCACCAGGATGATATAAAAATCCCTACAGCCCTGGCCAAGAAAATGGGTTTTAATGACGAACAGATATATGAAGGTTTGGTTTTCGGTTATGTAGGGGATACCGGGGCGTGTTCTTCGCTTTTGGGGCTCTGCCAGGTGCTTAAAACTGCAGCAACCGGTGAAAAAATAATTATTTGCTCCTATGGCCCGGGTGCAGGTAGCCATGCCTTAAGCTTTAAGGTAACCGAGCCGCCTAAAACACCCAAACCTTTAAGTTGGTTGTGGGATAAAAAGAAATATATCAGTTATATCCAATATCTGAAACTTAAAAGAAGTATCTGAGGTGATTAAATGGGCGCTCATATTTCTATTCCCATGTATCAAAGGGCAGTCCCCCAGCGCTACAGGCTGGTGGGGCAGAAATGTGTCCGTTGCGGCAGGGTGAATTTTCCGCCCAAGGCCGTCTGCAAATATTGTTTAACCTGTTCTGAATTTGAAAATATTCAGCTTAGCGGCAGGGGTACCGTTTACTCGCATACCGTTATTGCCGGCGGCGGCGCCCCGCCTGAATTTTCCGAGGCAGCCCGCTGTAAAGGCAGCTATCCCGTGGCGGTGGTTGAACTGGAGGAGGGACCCAGGATTATAGCCCAATTGATAAATCCTCCGGAAGAGGGAATAACCGTTGGAATGAAGGTGGAAGCAGTCTTTAGAAGGATTTACGAGGAAGAGGGAGTTGTCCGTTACGGTTTTAAATTCAGACCGATTTGAAGATTTAAAATTTATTTTTTTGGCATCGATTTTTATCTACCATCCTTATTATAGCCCCTTTTAAGGGGTAATATTTTTTACTGCCGAAGCAATTCTAGAAGGGATTATAGCTACTTGAGAAGTATTTAGCTCTTAAATAATCTTTTTTATATAACTTAACAGTGCTTAGGGGAGATATTATGGTTCGCATCAACGATCTGGCCGGTGGAGCTTTCTGGCGACTGTTGGGCATAGAAGCAATGGAAGATGATAATGGGGAGATAGTTTTGAAAGTGCCGGTGGAGGACAAATTACTTCAGTTTTACGGTAAAGTGCATGGTGGAGTGATTGCCACACTGATCGATATCGCTGCTGCGGTTGCCATTAACCTGAAGCTGGGTCCGGACCGGGGGATCAATACGGTGGAAATGAAAATCAATTATCTGCGCCCAGCGGATAAAGGCGTTCTCTATGCCAGGGGTGAAGTTGTTCATTTGGGCCAAACTCTGGCTTTGGGAAAGGCTGTTGTCTGGGACGACCAGGGACGTCAAATCGCCTTTGGAACCGGGACGTTTTATTTGTTGAATATCAAAAAGTAAAGGGTTTTTGCGAATAATGTTTAGCGTTGTGAAGTTTTGAAAGTGCTGTTGGTTATTAATTCCGGGATTAGCCGTTAGAATTTCGGAATGACTATAGGGGACATTATACGTTGGGTACATTCTCCAAAGGAGGTGTCTCCTAACCTCTTTCGGAGGTGTGTCCCCTTAACTCATATGTCTAATTCTGATAAAAAATTTAAAAATATCGTTTTGTGTTATCCCGTTAATGATAACCGATTTATTAGTTTTGTTTATAGCTTTTCCATAAAGAACTCCCCCTAAATATTAATCATCCAGATTTCCTTAGGCCAGTCTCTACTGGATAAGGTATATGCCCATTGCCGGGGCTATATTATGTTATTGGAGTGAACTACCCCTACTTCACTAACGTTCAGGAAGGGGCTTCCTGGTTCATCGTAAGACGTACCCGCCCTAACTCCCCAGGCATTTGCCGTAGTTCCTACGGTACAGAATATCTAATAATACTAAGAAGCCCGTTTATCAATATTGTTAGCAGCATTTTGGTCGCGATCCATGACAAGACCGCAGTGTGGACAGTTGTGTACCCTAACGGATAAGTCCTTTCTAACAGTGGCACCACATCTGCTGCACTCCTGGGTGGTTCCATGGGGGATTACCTTGATAACTTCTCTACCGGCACTCTCAGCCTTGTATGAAAGTTTCGAGATAAAGCCACCCCAACCAACATCAGCAATACTTTTCGCAAGTCGGTGGTTTTTCATCATGTTGGAGATCACCAGGTCCTCCACGGCAATTCTGCCGTACCTCCAAACCAGTTGGGAAGAAACCCGGTGATGGAAATTATGTCGGCAGTTGCGGATCTTATCATGAAGTCGGGCCAGCTTCACCCGGGCCTTCTCCCGGTTCTTTGAACCCTTCTTTTTGCGGTTTAAGGAACGCTGCATAGTTTTTAACTTTGCTTCATATTTTGCATGGTGCTTGGGGTTTTGAATTTCCTTACCATTAGAAAGGAAGGCAAAAACCTTAACCCCTACGTCTACACCTACCTTTTGAAAGTTCGGAGAATACAGCACCGGGTATTCCTCTACGGACATGACGGCATACCACCTGCCGGAGGGGTACTTCTTGATGGTGACGGTTTTTATGGTACCGGGAATCTCCCGGTGGAGGTTGATTTTCATCAGGCCGACTTTAGATAATCGTAACTTGCCATTCAGAATGGAGGCCCCTAGACCATCTCCAAACTGGGTGAAGGTGATAGATCGGTATTGGCCAAATTTCTTGTATCGAGGATAACCCGGTATTTCCCCTTTCTTGATTCTCCGAAAGAAGTTCCTGTAGGCTTTATCTACCCTGAATAGCACTTCCTGCAATGCTTGAGAGTGAACACCCCGAAGAAACTCTAGTTTCTTCTTGTCTGTTGTCAGTATTGTCTGCTGTATCTGGCGAGTTAGG
>CBEULQ010000250.1:0-4912 GCA_965543975.1 uncultured Desulfocucumis sp.
TGATCTCTTCCCGGAAGTTCAGGTATACCACCGGTTCAGTTATAATTTTGGTTAAATATGTCTGGGCTAAAGCCATGGCCACCGGCATGCCCATAAGTGAGACCAGAAGCATCAATCCGTAAACACCATAATTGCGGTTCAGGCTCAGCGAGTCCAGAGATATGAACACAACCGACGGTAATAGCGCCATGAACAGCAACAAGAAAGCGATTCCGAATATTTTACCGTAGCTGAAGATAACTTTCAAAGCCCTGGCGTTCAATTCGGGATTTTCAGGTTCTGCCAGCGCCCGGTTAATGATTTTATACCTGTTGATTATCCATAAAGATACAAAAACCAGAAAGCTAAAAAAATAGACAAGAAAAGCCGGACTACCCAGCAGCTCAAACAACTGGCCTGCAGTCAACAGCCCGGTTATATAAAGATAAGCCACAGCCAACACCAGACAGGGGATGTACATTACAGGCACGCCCAACAGCATCTTCGAAAGGGAGAAATGTCTGAATTCCATGGAATCACCTCTGTAATAGAATAATATTAGGGAGCATTTAACTGAATGAATACACATTCATTTAAATGCAAAAAAATTAGAACTCTTTAAAGTCCTTATTCTATCAGTTTACAGGCATATCTCTATTTTACTGTTTCGATAAAATGCATAAATTTCCTGCATATAAATGTCTAAAAATTTAAAAAATGCAAAAAAACGGTCTTACGTCACCCTCTGCCCTGCAGGACAACCCCAAACAGAATCAAGGCTCCGCCGGCCATCTGAGCTCCTGTAAGCAACTCTCCCAGAAGCCAGAAGCCGAGCAGGGCGGTAATGGCAGGCTCCAATGTGCTGATAATGGACGCCCGGGACGCGCCGATAAGCTGTATGCCCCTGAACACAGCCCCCAGGGCCAGGGCTGTGGCCACCAGCCCCAGGAAAACCAGCCAGCCCCAGGCCTGAACCCCGATATCAAAATTAAGCCTGCCGGTGGCCGCGCCCAGGGTGCCGAATATAATCATGGCCAAGGTAACCAGATAAGTGTTAAAAACCAGCACCGGTATCTCTTTAAGCATTTTAGCCCCCGCCACGTAAAATATGGCGTTCATTAAGGCCGCCAGCAGCGCCAGCCCCACCCCTCTCATATCCAGCCCATTTAGGGGTTGGCCCAATATCACCGCTGCGCCCCCAAAAGTCAGAAGAAGAGACAACGCTTTTTTAAAAGTGAAAGGCTCTTTTAATAAAAAATAAGCTAGCACGGTGACAATGGTGGGGTAGACATAAAGAAACAATATAGCCATACCGGCGGACAGGTAGCTGAAGGCATAGAAAAGTGCCAGCACCGCAGCGGCATGGCCGCCAATGGTTGCAGCGGCTATGGACAGGTACTGGCGCCCGGTGAGCCGCAGCGGCTGCTTCCATATCAATACCCCTATCCAGAAAGCCGCTGCGGCGACCATATACCGGACGGTAAGGGTGGTCTCCACCGTGGCCCCGTAAGAATAAGCCGTCTTGGCCGCTATAGCCTCGGTGGCATAAGAAATGGTGGCGATGATCACCAGGGTCGTTCCCAAAACCTGCCCTGAACCTTTACCGGGCTTATCTCCAACGCTGTCCTTAACTGGCGCTGTTGCCGGCAGTTGTTGAAATTCACTCTTGGCCAACTGAATACTCCTTCAAACCATCAATAAGCTTTATTTTATTAGTAAAGATCCTTATTTGTCAAAGCACAAAATATCATTCCCGGAGGTTTATTTATCGTTTTTATATATAAAACATGCAATTATTGCCGGAGGGGTATTGTTAATTCCTGCTTTTTTAGTATATAAATAATCCTATACGACAATTTGACAAGGAGAGATACATGTGAAAATTATAAAAGAGCCGTCCACAGCCCTTTTCCCCGTCCCCACGGTCCTGGTGACCTCTTACCTGGAAGGAAACAGGCCAAATATCATCACCATTGCCTGGACAGGCATATTAAATTCGGAACCGCCGGTGGTATACATTTCCGTGCGCCCGCAGGGCAGGCATTCCCACAGATTGATAAAGGAATCCGGAGAATTCGTCATTAATATTCCCTCGGCGGACCAGACGCGGGTGGTGGACTATTGCGGCACTGTTTCCGGCAAGGATACGGATAAATTTGAACAAACCGGCCTCACCCCCATACCGGCTTCCCGGGTAAAAGCGCCTCTGATAGCGGAATGCCCGGTGAATATTGAATGCAGGGTAAGGCAGGTGCTTTCCCTGGGAACCCACGACGTCTTCATTGCCGACGTGCTGGCCGTTCACTACAATGAAGAGGCCCTGGATGAAAAGGGCCGGCCGGATCTGAACAAAATAAAGCCTTACGCCTACTGTCTTGGCGAATACAGGCTGATGGCGGACAAACTGGGCAGTTACGGCTATTCCAAAAGGAAGCCGGTAGACTGATGTGAGCAATACCCGTAAACTGGTGGTGGGCGTAATGGGCGGCGGAGCGGCGGCATCAACGGAGGAATGCGAACTGGCTTACAATATGGGAAAGCTAATAGCCGCAGAAGACTGGGTACTGCTTAACGGTGGCAGGCCCGCCGGTGTTATGGAGGCTTCAGCCAGGGGCGCCAGGGAAAACGGCGGCCTGACCGTGGGTGTTCTGCCAGGCACCAGCCGCGGCCAGGCATCTCTAGACGTTGACATCGCCATAGTGACAGGTCTGGGGGCCGCCCGGAATTATATAAATGTTCTTTCCAGCGATATGGTGGTAGCCCTGCCCGGCGGGGCCGGAACCATATCCGAAATCGCCCTGGCGCTGAAAAACGGCAAGAAGGTAATACTGCTTAAATTTGATGCCGGAACTCTGTTTAACCAGTATCGGGACTCCGGACAACTGAAAATCGCCGATACCCCCGAACAGGCCATACAAATCATTAAAATAGAGCTGCTTTTATAATAATAAATGTTGCCCCCCGGGTAGCGCAAAAAGCCCCCTTTAAGCAGGGGACTTTTTGCTTTCCTGGTTTTCAGAAAACTAAGCAAATCTAATATTTTGAAAATTTCCACCGTCACAGGTCCTGTGTCATACTAATCACAGCAGCGGTTCCTAAATCAGTAAAAAATACTGTAAAAAATATTCACCTCAATATTGACACGTGTATTTTATACGTACTATAATATTAACGTAAGGAGGGGTAAACTTGAAAGGTTACTCATCCAGAGAAATAATTAAAATAATAACTGAAGATAGTTGGTACCACATAGCCACAGTCGGAGATCACCACCACTTCAAACACCCCACCAAAAAAGGTAAAGTCACAGTAACACACCCGGTTAAAGATGTACCACTAAAAACAGTAAAAAGTATACTTAAACAGGCGGGAATTACATTACAGTAGTTCCTCCAAAAGAAAAGGAGATACTGAAATGGTAAAAGACAAATATATTTTTCCGGCAATCTTTGATTATGCAGATGACGGAATATCAATCGAGTTTCCCGATCTGGCCGGCTGCTTGCCCTGCGCCCATACAACCGAAGAAGCCTTTAAAAATGCCAAGGAAGCTATGGGCCTTCATCTGTGGGGTATGGAGCAAGACGGCGATCCTATTCCTGAGCCTACCCCCGTGGATAAACTGCATTCGGAACCCAACCAAGTGGTAGTCCTTATCGAAGCATGGATGCCCGCTTTCCGGGAATCTATAGAAAATAAGGCCGTTAAAAAGACCCTCACCATCCCCAAATGGCTTAATGACCTGGCTGAAAAGGAGAACGTTAATTTTTCACACATCCTCCAGTCAGCCCTTAAAAACCACCTGGGCATTGAAGCATACAAGCCTCAATTGAAAAAGCAGCCGTAATTGGCTGCTTAAAGTTATTTCTAAGCGGGTTTCTCATTGACCCCTTCCATACTCCCCCAATAGAATGTGGAAGTGTAACAGAAATATAATGTCACGGTAAACATCTTTTGCAAGTTCTGCAAGAGAATTTGTCTTATTAAAGTTATCCTGCTCGCCTGCTTTTACCATTTGCATTCCGGCACTGATCTGCTGGGTTGAAGCTGAAGTTTCTTCTGCTGTTGCAGATTCGGGTACAGCTACTTTTGTTTTGTTCTCTTCAATAAACCGGGGCACCATTTTCGCAGGACTGCCGAACTTTTCAAACAAACTTTTAAATGCTCCCCGAACATCGCACAGGAAACCACCTTCAGCAGCCCTGACAAAAACATCATAGCTGTCTACTCTATTGGTTCCCATGGAAACACAAAAACAGTTATCGAAACTTTCCGCACACTCTATTACAAACAACTTCACTTTTTCTCTTAATTCCCGGTAATAAATGTCGCTGTGTCCCTATTCCTTAAAAATATTTCGTCCAGCCTTTTGAAGGCGTTGACGTCACAGGGCCGGCAAAACAGTATAATTCCCTTTACCCCGGCTTTAGGCACGGTATATTCCTCTTCGGTAAAGTAAAAGAGGGTTTAACCGGGGCATATACAACATGATCCACGGACAATTCCTTTAAAATGCCGTTGAAGGAATCTGCGTCAACCCAATAGGCCAATTTAACCACACCTCCACTGTTTTTACTTTTCAACCGTGAATCAGGGTTGGCAGGCATTTGGTGCAAACCCAGCGGCTTTCCCCGCCCACCCTGCATGGCAGCAGCACCGATTCGTCCTCACTCCTGCCGCACCTGTGGCAGGTCTGAACAACATACGCTTTTACACTTTTATCAGGCATGTTCCGCGCCGGGATTTCCTTTGCCTTTTCTGCAGAGTTACCCCTGCCCAGGGCAGGACAGGATTTATGACATTCGACACCCGGAGCGCAGGCCGGTTTTTCCGCCGTATCGGCCAAATCAATACCTTTGGCCCTGAACCCCAGGCACTGTCCGCAACTGTCCAGCAATTCGTGTTTCCACTGCAGGTATTTATCTCTCTTAGC
>CBEULQ010000251.1:0-4909 GCA_965543975.1 uncultured Desulfocucumis sp.
ACATTCCTCTGACCCTATAAACATACCCCAAAGAGAGGTGTGTCCCCTGACCTTAATAGCAGGAGATCATGATCCTTTGTTGAAGAAAATTTAGATTATATTTTCGAGTGACAGTTGGTATCAGTTATAACTGATTGGTTTGCGGGAATAAAAAACAGGAGGGTGACAACGTGGCTGATAGGGTATATATTGATGCCGATGTGCTCATTCTCGGGGGCGGTACGGCAGGATGCATGGCAGCCTGGGAAGCCCGTCGTACGGGTGGTGACGATCTCAAAATAGTGATAATTGAGAAAGCCTTTATACGACACAGCGGATGTCTTTCAGCCGGAATGAACGCGTTGAACATGTATATTAATCAGGGCAAGCCAGAAGATTACGTTGCCTATGCCCGCTATGACATGTGTGGTGCACCCATCCGCGAGGATATTCTCCTGTCAGTGGCAAATGAGGTTAACGATACGGTTGCAATAATGGAAGAATCTGGGCTGCCAATGAAGAAAAAGGAAGATGGCCGTTATTTAAATAGGGGTAAGTGGAATATAGAGATTAACGGCTCCCTACTTAAACCTATTACTGCTTCTAAGGCCATTGAAGTCAGGGCTGAAATTTATAACCGGGTATATATTACCGATTTGATAATAAAGGATAATACCTGCATCGGGGCTGTGGGGTTCGGTGTAAGAGACGGGAAATTTTATGTATGCCGCGGCAAGGTTACCATGGTATGTTCCGGCGGTGCGGCCGGATTATGGCGGCCCAACAACCACGGCGACGCGCACCACAGGATATGGTATTTTCCCTTTAACGCCGGAAGCTCTTATGCCATGTGTAAACGGGCGGGAGCGGAAATGACTACCTTTGAGGTTCGTTTTGTTCCGGTGCGAACCAAAGACACGTACTCGCCTACAGGGACACTGTCCATCGGCATGGGCGCTCCAATGGTCAACTCCCTTGGGCAGGCCTTCATGACCGAGGATCCACATTACGTCCAAATGGGCGGTCATACTGCGCCCACCCCTATCAGAGCTTACGGTTTCCAGAGGGAAACCCTTGCTCATAGAGGACCTATATTCATGGATACAACCAAGGGCGATCCCGCCAAGGTTACTGGTATAAAGGGCCAGTATCTGGATATGAGTCCCTGTTTGGTGCTTTATTGGGGATGCAACGATATTGATCCTTCCAAGGAGCCTGTGGAAATAGACGGCGGTGATCCCAATATTGTCGGCGCCCATGCGGGCATGGCCGGCGCCTGGACCAGAGATACCAGCCGGGAAACAACGGTCAGCCGTCTATATGTTTCCGGCGACGCTTTGGGCGGTGCTCCCAGCCGGTTTATATCAGGCACCTGGACTTGCGGCAGGATTACCGGGCGAAACATGGCCCAGGCCATTAAGGCCAATGATTACCAACTATATGAACTGGATCCTGCAATGATAGACGCATTGGAGGAGCGCACCTTCGGGCCTCTTAACAATTACCTCGAGAGGGCGAAGGAGGGGCTTTGGAGCGACAGCACTTTGATGAGCGGCATATTCCCCAAGCAAATGGAAGACCGCATGCAAAAGATAATGGAAGAATATTGCGGCGGTCGTACCCGCTGGTATTTCGTAAGCGAGCCCTACCTGAACATTGCCCGCAGGCACATTAAAAGGATGCGTAATGACCAGTTGCAGTATCTTTGCGCCAGGGACCTGCATGATTTACAATTGGCATGGGATGTAATCAACCGGCTGGACGTCTGCCAGTTGGTTGTTGAGCATATCAGCTACCGCAAAGAAACGAGATTCCCGGGTTATGTAATTAGAACCGACTACCCCGATATAAATCCGGAATTTGACTGTTTTATAAACTCTAAATGGGATCCCGAAACCGATGAGGTTGTGTGCTTTAAAGTTCCCTATGAACAAATAGTTCCCGGGGATCGTCGGAAGCAAAGTATTTGATTCCTTCCAAAGTGCTTCGGGACAAACGTTGCCTGTAAAGCCTGTCCTGACGTAATAAATGAAGGAACCTAGATAGCCTTAACCTTAGTAATCCAGAGGCCGTTCAAAAAACAAGCACGGCGAGTTCGTTGGGGACATTCCTTCGAGGAATTTGTTGAAAGGCAAGAATTAAGGCAACACACAAGGTGTGTCCCCTGATCTTAAACGCCGAACGCTGTTTTGGGAGCGGCCTCCTAGGAAGGAGGAGCCGGAATGCCCCCTAAGGTAGATTCCACCAAATGCGACAGTTGTCAAGGAGAAAGTGAACCACTTTGCGAGCAAGTCTGCCCTGGTAACCTGATGACCCTGGAGAGGGAAACTAAAAAGGCTTATTGCCGGGAGCCCGGTGATTGCTGGGATTGCATGACCTGTACAAAGGCTTGTCCCCGTCAGGCTATACAGACAATGCTGCAATATCAAATAGCCTATTTCCCCGGTAAACTTATCCCCCTGGTGGGCACCAACAGTGTAACCTGGACATCCATAGACTGTCATGGCAGGGTGGAGCGTTTTGTTATGAAAACCCTGGTCAGTTCAGATGATGAGGATGAGGATTAGACTTGGCCAGTAATATAGGAATATTTGTCTGCGGCTGTGAGGGCCTCATATCCGGTGTGGTGGATATGGCAGGGTTAGAGGCAGGGCTGGCAAAGGTTAAGAAGAGGATCGGGGCAAAGGTGTTTCACCCAAGGTTGTGCGGGTCCGAGGGGGTTGGAGCGGTCAGGAACATAATCTCCCAAAAGGGCCTGGACTGCATTATTATAGCCGGTTGCCCGGAATCCGTATGCAGGAGTATTTTTAACGACACAGCCGCCGCAGCGGGAATTGCCCCGGAAATGGTTCTACGCCTGGATATAAGGGAGGGCTGCGCTTACCCGCACAGGAACAACCCGGGGGGAGCGACGGCCAAGGCAGTTAACCTGATAAAAATGTGGAATGCCCAGGCCAAACTGGCTGAGCCTTACAAACCTGTATATGCTACGGGCAACAGGGATGTGCTGATAATCGGCGGAGGACTGGCGGGTTTGAGCGCGGCTAACGAATTGGCTGAAGCGGGTCTTAGTGTTTCCCTGATAGAAAAGGAGTCTTATCTGGGTGGACGGGCCGGTCAATTTGACAAAGTTTTTCCCCGCATGTGCGATTCCAGGTGCGGGGTTACTTTTCTAGTCAACCGGCTAAGGGATAATCCGGCAATAAAAATAATGCCTCTTACCGAAATTACCAGTCTGCAAGGCAGTGCGGGAAGGTTTGAGGCCGGGCTTATAAGCCGATTCCGGGCGGTGGACGCCGAAAAATGCAACCTTTGCGGCAAATGTGAAGAAACTTGCCCGGTGGCTGTTCCGGATGAGTATAATTTTGGAATTGTTTCCCGTAAAGCGGTAATACCTCCCCGGCCACTGGACCAGGCGGGTTCGTACGTTATCAACAGGGATAACTGTCTGCCCGGCTGCCACAGTTGCGTGCGGATATGCCCAACCGGGGCCATAGACCTGGAAAGAGAACCGGTAAGCAACGTATTAAAATTTGGAAATTTAATTATAGCCACAGGTTGGCTGCCTTTTGAGGCGAAAAAAGTTTTCCGCCTGGGGTTTGGCCGTTACGCCAACGTGTTAACCAATGTGCAAATAGAACGGATAATGTCACCCGACGGCCCCACCGGAGGCAGGCTGGTTTGTCCGGAAAGTGGCCGTGAACCCGAAAGTGTTGTATTCATTCAGTGCGCGGGCAGCAGGGATATTAATTACCAGGGGTGGTGCTCAACCATATGTTGCGCCGCCACTCTGAAGCAGGCCATTAACATTAAATTGCTGAATTCCCGTATTAAAGTTTATGTTTTTTATATTGATATCAGGGTCTATGGTGATTATGAGGATCTTTATTCCAGGGCACAGGAGGCCGGGGTAGTTTTCATCCGCAGCAGCCCGGCCGAGGTGTATCATGAGCCCGGCGATGCCGGTTTAATGATAGTGGGTGAAGATACTCTCATGGGAAGAACATTCAGGGCAAGGGCCGACATGGTTGTTTTGGCCGCAGGGATAAAGCCGTGCGGTATACCTAAGGCTATACTAAAACAATTAAACGGCGGGCAGACGGGGGAGGCCCCGGGTAAACTAGAGCGATACGGTCTCTTGGACCGGCGGGGGTTTTTCGTGGGGCACAGGCAGTGCTTTCCCCTGGAGTCGCCGGTCCAGGGGATTTATCCGGCAGGGTCCTGCCAGGAACCCATGGATATGGCCAATACAGTGCGGGGCGCCCTTGCTGCAGCCTGTAAAGTATTAAAAACCTCCGGAGAGCGGGTGAATATATCACCTATGGTACCCCGGGTGGACAAAGCCGGCTGCGATAAATGCAAACGTTGTATGGAAGAATGTCCTTACGGTGTTTGGTATTTTGACAGCGACGGCTATCCCGCACCCGATCCTCTTTACTGTAAAACCTGCCTCGCCTGTGTGGGCGCCTGCCCCAGGCAGTGCATCTCGGCCCAGGGTTTCTCTGTTCAGAAGCTGGTGGGTACCGTTACCGCCAGGGTCAGGGAGACGGGGTCCGGCGAACCCCATGTTGTTGCTTTCGTATGTGAGAATGACGCCTATCAGGCTGTACTGCTGGCCGGTAGGATGGGGTTGGAATATCCCTCCGGAGTGCATGTGATACCTGTCAGGTGTGCGGGCTCCTGCAATATGGTTCTGGTCCAGGACGGCCTGCCGGAGGGTATAGACGGGTTCATCCTAGCCGGCTGCCATAGTGAGGAATGTCACTATATTCATGGATCTGACCGTACTGAAGAAAGGGTTGCCAACATAAAATTAACCCTGAGGGATATAATGATAGAGCCCGAAAGGGTTAAATTTATCAGGCTCGGAGTGCGGGACGCAGAGAAGTTCGTCGACCATGCCAGGGATTTTGTCAGACTTCTAAATAAT
>CBEULQ010000252.1:0-4900 GCA_965543975.1 uncultured Desulfocucumis sp.
TAAACAGTAGAATTACCCGGGTTATCGGCCAACCGTCCCACATATACAAACCTCATGACATTCCAGTTTAAATTTTTCTTAGTATTTACCGGCATTGCCAAATAATATCCAACATATAAGTACTCAGGAGTGAGGAGTCAGGAATCTGAATGAGAAAATCGGCGAAACCAACAGAAGCCAAAAATATCTGAATAGCACGAAGGATCTTGGATACGATGATATTTCCGTTTTCCAGTTCCGGCATGAAATTAAAGATAATCATCGGGGTAATATATAGTCGAGTTTACTTCTTTCATAAACAGGAGGACTTTAGCTTGGGACAGACTGTTGCACAGCTTTTTTTAAAACTATTGGCGCAATGGGGCGTTAAAAATATTTACGGAGTTTCCGGGAATGCTATTTTACCCATTATGGATGCCCTGGGAAAGCAGGAAGAGATAAAATTTATCAGCACTGCCAATGAGCAAGGGGCTTCTTTCATGGCCTGCGGGGAGGCCAGGGTGACGGGCAGGCCGGGGGTTTGTTTGGCTACAGAGGGCCCCGGGGCGATTAACCTGTTAAACGGCGTGGCCGATGCTTACCGTGACGGTGTACCCATGCTGATTATCACCGGGCAGGTTGAAACCTCCAAACTGTCCACCAACACTAAACAATATTTCGACCAGCAGCAGCTATTTGCACCGGTGACAGGCCTGACCACACTCCTTACCAGGCCGGAATCAACAGCGGAGACCTTAAAAATAGCTTTTGAAAAAGCCCTGGGAGACAATGTTCCCTGCCATATATCAGTACCTAAAGACATCTTTTCAAATCCGGCAAAGGATTATAATGTTCCCGACCCGGGTTATCCCTGTCCGCCCGGTATTTCCGGGAATATTGAAGAAGCAATAAAAACCGTGAGTTATTGTCATAAACCCATTATTATCACAGGCAAAGCCGCCCTTCCTTATAAGGATACGGTTTTCCGGCTGGCAAGCATAATTGGGGCGGGAATTATCCCGGCCCAGGGTGCCAGGGGAATTTTCCCCGACAGGGAAGATATCCTTTTAGGCGGACTGGGCGAGGCGCATATCCCGCCTCTTTTACAGCAGTCTGATTGTGTTCTGTTGATCGGGGCCAGTCCCTACGAACACAGGTTTATACCAATTCATATCAAAGTATTGCAAATAGATACCCGCCCTCAAAATATTGCCCACCAGTTGAGACCGATGGCGCTAACGGGAGAACTGGCAAAATGAAATAAAAAAACACCATGACAACCGGCTGGAAATGATCCGGAATGAGGCTGGCTTGCCTGGAAAGCCTATTTCCCCGCGAAAGGTTGTTTCATTATTAAATGATGTTTTGCCGGAAGACGCGGTCATCGCCATTGATTCCGGCGAGTTCATGCACTGGTTTGACCGGGGCTTCATCGCCAAAAGTCAAAACATAATTATTTCTGATTACTGGCGGTGCATGGGAAGCGGATTGCTCTTTGGATTAGGCGCCAAAATCGCTTTTCCTGATAAAAAGGTAATAGTATTAACCGGTGATGGCGGTTTCATCATGACCATGCAGGAAATAATAACTGCTGTCCGCTATTCGTTGCCGGTGGTCGTAATTATCTTTAACAACGGTAAATATTTATTGGAAACGCACAGAATGCAAAAGGAGGGAATGAAACCATTTGGAGTTGATGTCAGAGTGCCTGACTTTGCTTTGTTTGCCAAAGCCTGCGGAGCTGAGGGAATCAGGTTGGAAGAACCTGAAATGCTTAAGGACACCTTTGAACAGGCTATTGAACTTAACCAGCCGGTGGTGCTGGATATTATGGTGAGTGATGAAAAGCCCCTATTTATTTGATTTACTTACAGCCGGCTGGTATTCACACCTATCCCTTTACAGGTTTTCCTTGCGCAGGTTTCTGAGGAAATGCTCGCCCTCCCGGGACAGGCGGTAATAGGTGTGGTTCATGTGCTTCACCCAGTCTTTCTCCCGGTGGTACCCCTCCAGCATGGTTCCCTGGACCTTTTCCAAGAGTCCCTTTCCTAAGAGCCTCTCCAGCCGCTCCCGGGCCTCGCTGACATCCATGCCTGTATTTATCCCCAGCCGCCAGGCGTACTCCGGGCCGGCGTATCCGATGAACTTCAATATTTGGAGATCCTTTTCGTCCTCCTTTTCCTCGTTGATGCTGCCGCTTTCCAACAGCAGCCGGTACACCTCGCCCGCCATTTCACTGCAGTTGCTGCTATATTCGGCATAAAGTTTAAGCAAATCAGGCTCCTCCTCCGGAGTCTTGCCTTCCAGCAGCTCTGCCAACTCCTGCAAATCTTTCAACAGAACATTCAGCCTGTCAACGGGAAAGCAAATCCGGTTCAGTTCCGCCAGTTTCCTGGACAGACTGGCTATGGCCTGCGGATCAGCTTCAGCCCCGGCCTCCGCCAGGGCCTGGCTGATCCGGTCACGCTCATCGGTTTTCTCGCCTATCCTGCTCCATATTTCTTCATCTGAAAGATATTTGCCCTTGAATAGCATCAACCCGCTCAACCTCCGAAGGCCAGGGCCTCCATCTGGTCCAGAAGTTGCCCGAACAGGTTTAAGGCTTCCTGGACCGGTTGTGGAGCAGCCATATCCACGCCTGCTTCTCTTAAAAGATTTAAGGGATAGTCGGAACCGCCCTTTTTAAGGAATGACAGGTAACGGGAAACCGCCGGATCGCCTTCGTTCAGTATCTTGGAGGTTAATGCCGTGGCGGCGGAAAAACCGGTGGCGTATTTATATACATAAAAAGCTGAGTAAAAATGCGGTATGCGTGCCCATTCCAGGTCGATTTCCGGGTCCACCACCATCTCCGTCCCGTAATAGTCAACATTGAGCCGGTTATAAATTTTGCCCAGCAGTTCCGGGGTCAAGGCTTCCCCGGATTCTACCTTTTCATGGGTTATTTTTTCAAACTCGGCAAACATGGTCTGACGGTAAATGGTTCCCCGGAACTGTTCCAGGTAGTGATTGATCAAATACATCTTTTTATCCCTGTCGGTGACGGTTTTTAATAAATAATCCATCAGCAGGGACTCGTTAACCGTGGAGGCTACTTCGGCGGTGAATATGGTGTAGTGTGAATATACATAGGGCTGCTCCCTGTCCGAAAAATAAGAATGCATGGCATGCCCCATTTCGTGTGCCAGGGTAAACACATTGTTTAGGTTATCCTGGTAATTCAGCAGTATGTAGGGGTGAACCCCATAAGGTCCCCAGGAGTATGCCCCGCTGGTTTTACCCCTGTTCTCACAGACATCCACCCATCCGGAATCCAGCCCCGAGGACATTATATCCAGATATTCCCTCCCCAGCGGAGACAATCCATCTTTAACCATTGCCACAGCATCCCGGTAGGGAATTTTCCACTTGATATCCTTAATTATTGGCACGTACAAGTCGTACATGTGAATTTCGTCCAACTGCAACATTTTTCTGCGCAGGCTCACGTAGCGGTGCATTTTGTCCAGGTTTTCGCGCACGGTCCGGATGAGGTTGTCGTAAACCTCCACCTGTATATTGTCCCCAAACAGGGCTGAATGCAGGGACGATTGATATTTACGCACCCCGGAATAAAAAACGTCCTTCTTAACGCTGGAGCTGTAGGTGGCGGAAAGGGTGTTTACCAATTTGCGGTATTCGCCGTAAAGGGAATTAAAGGCCTCCTGGCGTACCCGGCGGTTTTTGCTTTCCATAAGCTGGGTATAGCGGCCGTGTGTAACCTCCACTTCCTTGCCCTCATCGTCGAGTATGGAAGGGAATTTCATGTCGGCATTGTTCAGCATTCTGAATATATTAGCCGGCGACTGCACCACCTCGCCCACCCGGGCGATAATCTCCTCCTCGGAAGCGGAAAGCACGTGGGGCTTCTGCCTTATCAGCTCCTCCAGCGCGAAAGCATAGAGTTCCAGCCCCTTTTCCTCCCCCTGGAAGCGCTTCAAGGTATCCTCGGGGATGTTAAGTATTTCCGGGACCATAAAGGAAAGGGCAGTATCCACCCGGGTGCTTAAATTTTCCCCCCGGTCCGTAAGCGCCTGATATACCGGATTGGCGTTGTCCTCATCCCGGCGCATGCGGGCATAGGTATATATTCTTTCCATCAACTCTTGTAAATTGTCTTCCAGGCGAAACGCCTCAAGCAAGCTGCGCCCGGATTCCCCCAGTTTGCCACGGTAGGCTTCAATCTCAGCCGCCATTTTCTGAGCGTTGTTAAAATCCTGCTCCCAGGCTTCATCGCTGGGGTAAATGTCTTCCAGCCGCCATTTGTACTGTTCGGGTATTTCCTGCCTGGACGGCAGGGCACCGCTGTTTTGCATGTTCAATACCTCCTGATTCATTCCTTTTTACCCACCGATGCCATGTACACTATGGTTTCTTCCTTGCCATCAACACTTAACAGGTGATTCATTTCGTCGTCAAAGAACGCTCCGATGGAACAGCACCCCAGGTCCAGCGCCGTTGCCGCAAGGTAAAGGTTTTGCCCCACGTGGCCGGCATCCATGTATATATAGCGGATGCCCCGCTCCCCGTATTTCCAGAAGGTGCGCCCGGTAACCGCCGTCCAGAGAAAGTTTGCCGCGGCTTTCTCCACCATGCGCTGGCCCAGGGCTGCCCGGGCCAGGGAGCCGCCTAATTCGCCTTCCCTTAACAGGTGCAGCCCGTGTTTAGGCACGCTGTAATGATAGATGCCCGGGCTAAACCCACCGGCACGGTTTACCTGAACATAGGTTTCAATGGGATACAGCCCCCCTGCCGAAGGAGCAGTGCGAAAATAAAAATCCCTGCCGGCGGTCACCCTGGTGGCGCCCGTAGCCGCCCACAGAAGTTGTCCTAATTCCTC
Organism: uncultured Desulfocucumis sp.; assembly: GCA_965543975.1. Lineage (GTDB taxonomy): Bacteria > Bacillota > Desulfotomaculia > Desulfotomaculales > Desulfocucumaceae > Desulfocucumis. The sequence goes on from CBEULQ010000252.1 coordinate 4,859, forward strand.
CAAGGTAAGCTCCCCGCCGGTGTAATTCCTCAGGGAAGTCCG
>CBEULQ010000253.1:0-4897 GCA_965543975.1 uncultured Desulfocucumis sp.
ACCCATGTTAAATATTGGTAAAATGCAAAATAAGTAAAACCCATGTTTTGGATGCAGCAGGAAGGTGGAGCCAGGCGCATGCTACCTGTTAATTTTTAATCATAATTTGGGTAAATATTGCAAACACTATCTTGCAAACTCCGGGAGGTATTATGATGAAAATATACAGGGTAAACATGACCAACATGAATGTGACCACAGAGGATGTTCCCCGGGAGTGGGCGGGTTTAGGAGGCAGGGCACTGACGTCTGCCATTGTGGCCCGGGAGGTTGATCCAACCTGCCAACCCCTGGGAAAGTACAACAAACTGGTATTCGCTCCCGGCCTTTTAACAGGAACCAGCGCACCCAACTCCGGGCGTATGTCCGTTGGTTCCAAAAGTCCTCTCACAGGAGGAATAAAGGAGAGTAATGCGGGCGGCTCATCCTCCCAGAAGCTAGCCAAACTGGGAATAAAAGCACTGATAATTGAGGGGCAGCCGGCAGAAGACAAATACTACAATCTTCATGTTGACAAAAACGGAGTAAAAATACAGGAAGAAACGGAGCTTATCGGCAAAGGCAATTATGAGGTGATAGATACTCTATCCCAAAAGCACGGCAAAAAAATAGGTGTGATTACCATAGGTCAGGCCGGGGAGTACAGGATGTCCGCAGCCAATATTTCGATTAAGGACATGCACGGCAACATCCGCAGCGCCGGACGCGGCGGTTTGGGTGCGGTTATGGGCTCCAAAAAGATTAAATACATTACGGTGGATGACACAGACGGGCCCGGTGTTTCAGTGGCCAAACCCGATGCCTTCAAATCCGCAGCCCAGGTATTCCTTAAGGGATTAAGAGAACATCCGGTTACCGGCCAGGGTCTCCCCAAATACGGTACAAATGTGCTGGTAAACATATTAAACGAGGCCGGCGGACTGCCAACCAGGAATTTTCGCATGGGGCGCTTTGCGGGCGCCAATAAAATAAGCGGTGAGCAGATGTACGAATACATAGTCGACCGCAAGGGAAAACCGACTCACAACTGCCATGCGGGGTGTGTTATCAGCTGCTCCCAGATATACAACGACAAGGAAGGAAAATTTGTTACCGCTGGATTTGAGTATGAAACTATCTGGGGTTTCGGGGCCGTGTGCTTTATTGATGATCTTGATATTATTGCCCAGGCAGACCGGATTTGCGACGATATAGGGATAGATACAATAGAAACTGCGGTTGCCGTTTCCACGGCCATGGAGGGTGGGGTTATACCGTTTGGTGACGGCCCCGGTATGCTGAACCTTTTAAAGGAAATAGAAAAGGGTACGCCACTGGGCAGGATTATCGGCAACGGAGCCGGCTTAACCGGTAAGGCATACGGGGTGTCCAGGGTGGCGGTGGTCAAGAATCAGGCCATACCCGCTTATGATCCCAGGGCGGTAAAAGGAGTCGGCGTTACTTACGCCACCACCACCATGGGGGCTGACCATACGGCCGGGTATGCTGTGGCCACAAATATATTGAAAGTGGGAGGCTATGTAAGCCCCCTGGAAAAAGAGGGTAACATAGAACTCTCCAGAAACCTGCAAATCGCTACCGCCGCCATTGACGCCATGGGTCTTTGCCTGTTTGTGGCTTTTGGCATGCTGGACAACCCTGACGCCTTCCAGGCCGTGGTGGACATGTATAACGCCATGTACGACAAGAGTTTTACCGCTGACGACATAGCGGCGCTGGGCAAAAATGTTCTTAATACAGAGCGGGAATTCAACAAAGCTGCCGGATTCACCGATATGGACGATCAATTGCCGGAATTTTTCCGGGAGGAGTTTCCGCCACACAACACCGCCTGGGATTTTACCACGGAGGAACTCCAGCAGGTTTATGCTTTTTAGGAGTTTATAGTAAACGCGCAGGACCCGGTGACTTTAACCGGGTTCTTGTATTGTGGGGTCTGATAAAATTAATTTAGTTTGGTTTGGTCCCTGATATATTTTTTTAACCCTTGCCTCCAGATACTGTTTTTCTTGAATTGAAAGGTCCCTGGAGGTGCAAATAAAAACGGAAAGAGCTTTTTCCCAACAATGTTTGCAAATTTCTTCCATGACACTGAAACCATCGACCACAGGCATGGATATATCCAGTATAAGAATATCAGGCTTTGCCCTCAGAGCCAGTTCAATGCCTTTCCGGCCGTTTTCCGCAGCCAATATTATATAGCCACGGGGTTCCAGAATTTCAGTAACATAATTCCTCACTACGGAGTCATCATCAACCACCAAAACAGTAGGATTGTTTCCCAACCACTGACATCTGATAGTATCCAGATTATCAACCAAAACTGATTTAACCAGAGGCTTCGACAGGTAAGTAACGACTTTTCTGGGGCAGCTACAGACGTCGCAATTTCCTTTTATTGGACACATTATTGTACATTCCGGCTGCGGCGCCGTAAAACAGCCCTTCCCGGAAGCTATTGGCAGGGTAAAGTTAAACTTTGCCCCCTGTCCTAAATCACTCTTTACATAAATCCTGCCACCGTGCAATTTAATCAGCCTTTTGGTGATAGAAAGGCCCAGGCCTGTACCTGTGTTTGATCCCGCCAACGCAGCATTCCCGACCTGATTAAATTCTTCAAAGATTGATTTATGGTACTCCGGGGAGATTCCGATGCCGGTATCGGAAACCCACAAATGGAGATAATTTTCGTTTTCCCTTGCGCCGATAGTAATCCGGCCGCCCTTGGCTGTAAATTTAACCGCATTGGTCAATAGGTTTAAGAATATTTGTGCCAGCCTGACCGGATCAGCGTAAACCGAAAAGCAATTGCGGGAAACCATATTCGTTAGTTGCAATTCTTTTTGATTAGCTTCGGCACTGACAATGGATATGGCTTCTTCCAGGGTGTTGAAGGGATCGATATTCTTCAAATTCAGTTCAATTTTGCCAATTTCTAATTTCGAAAGGTCCAGCAAATCGTTAATTAAATTCAGTAGGTGCTGCCCGCTGTTATATATTTCACTTATGTATTTTTCCTGCTGCTGGTTTAATTCACCCACCACCCTGTCCAGAAGTACATCGGAAAAACTTATCACGGCGTTTAAAGGCGCCCTTAATTCATGTGACAATGCTGCGAAATATTTAGTTTTATTTTCCCCCAGCCTTTCAAGTTCTTTATTTTTATCTTTAAGCTCAATGGTGAGATTCTGAAGTTCTTCGGCCTGGAGCTGCAATTCTTCAGTCTGTGTCTGCAATTCCTCTGTCTGTGTCTGTAATTCCTCAGACTGGGACGCTAATTCCTCGCTCTGGGAGGTCAGCTCTTCATTTTGTTGTGCCAGTAGCTCGTTGGCCTCCTGTAAACTGCTGGATAAATCATGGATTCTCTTATAAGACAGCGCATTGTTTATGGCTACACCCATCAAAGCGCCGATAGTTTTCAATTCCCCGGCAATACGCTCATCAAATCTGTGTATAGATGCCAGGCTCATTACGCCCATAACCTCCGAACCGAAGAGCAGCGGCACTCCTACAATACTGGCCGGCATTATGTTTCCACCCAGCCAGTTGACAGTATAACAGGTGCCTTCGGGCAAATCAGTTATAACCTTAACCTGTCGGGTTATGACAGCAAGACTTTCCAGTCCCTCTCCCAGTTTAATAGTTTTTCTTTGCTCCATTAAATGCTGATCCGGACAATATAAGGCTTTACGTATTAACATCCCTTGCTCCGAATCATGTAAGAAAATTGCTCCCACCTTAAAGTCATACGACCTGCAAATTGTATCTAAACCCTTTGCCAGCATTTTATCAATATCCAGAGTGGAAACCAGTGCTTTTAGAACATCCTGTTCACTTTTTTGCATTCTAAAATAATGTCCCAGTTCATCAGACATTGCATTTAAAGCTTTTCCCAGTATCCCTATTTCATCGTTTGTATGGACCGTTACCCGTCTGTAAAAATCACCCGAGGCAATAGCTTTAGCTACCCCGGCCATGTCAGTGACAGGTCTTATAACCCTTGTTAACAAAGCATATAGAAAACCCAATACAAATATTGCCACTAAAAAGTTCGTTATGAGCGATTTATACATTTGGACTTTAAGGGGACCAAATATCTCTGATGTTTCCTGCTGAACAATGAGTCCCCAACCCATTTTAGGTAAATAGCGGTAGACAGCTATCATTTCCTTTCCGTTGTACCCGGCTCCCCTCCATACACCTTCCTCCCCCCTGGCAACCCTAAAAGAAGGCTCGGTTTTTAAAATATAATTCAGGGCCGTTCCGGGTCTTTCACGCAAATCGGTAATGACCGTTCTTTGCTGGTTCACAAGAATAACCTCGCCGGTATTACCTAGATTAAACCTGCTTTCCAGTAAAGGCTGTATAACAGAGCCTATATCTATACGATATACCAGAACACCGGCATAATCAGTGCCAACTGTATTTCCGGTTTTTCCCGCTGCCATCGGAACGGAAAAAGCAATACAAGGTTTTTTTGTGGAAAAAGACAGATAAGCATCCTGAAAATAAATTTTTCCTGTTTTTAACGGCTCGCTAATTATATCGTCAATTGGACGGTATAAATTTTTGCGGTTAGTATCAGTGGAGACCAAAATATGACCGACCTTGTCAACAAAATAAATCTCGTCGTAAATGCCGAATTGAGCACTGACCGCCTTCCAGTATTGTTCCAAATCATCAGCAGCCTGAACATAATTATTGGTACCGTTAATTATTTTACCCACGTTTTCCTTCACCAAGGGATTTAGCGCCATGGCGGCTACTTCATTTTCCCTGTTGTCAAGCCAACGGGTAATATCATTTGTCAATATTTCTGCTATTAATGAAAAATTTTGCGTAATTTGTTCATTGCTCCGGTTTATAGCTTGCCAGTAAGTAAAATATAGGTTTTTGG
>CBEULQ010000254.1:0-4875 GCA_965543975.1 uncultured Desulfocucumis sp.
TTCCTATTAATAAAAACACCTTATTTCGGGCGTCTAACGGGAACCGGTATCAGCCGGGAATTTTGGTTCATACTTTTCAACCTGTTATGTTATCAGTAAAAAGCATCTGAGCCTCGTTCATCGTAGTATCCGGAGCAGGCAGAACCAGGTCCGATTCGGCCAGGGCACCGTCGGGCAAACGCTGACCGCCCCTTCGTACGGTATCCAGCATTTCCGCGAAGGCTTCTCTAAATTGAGTATCATCACCGCTGGCAATGGCCCCGGTGAGCCGGTGGTCCAGTTCGTCCAGGCGGATTAAATCATCGCCCTTTAATTTGTATTGGCCTTCATTAAGAATTCGTACGATCAATGTGCTCCCTCCCGCTGCATTTCTTGTTTCAGCCTTGCCAATTCCGATTGCACATTCTGGGCCATGGCGTATTTGTCCAGCTCGTTTTTTACATAATCCTTTTCTTCCAAGGGATCTTCGAGAAGTCCCCGATCTGTCATTTCCTCGATAGCGGCCGCCCTGGCCCGCATATTTTCGGTTTTATCCCGTGCTCTCTCCAGGGCCATTCCTACGTCGGCCATTTCTTCGGAAATGCCCGTGGCGGCCTCGCCAATTTTTACCTGGGCTTCCGCAGCGGTGTACTGGGCCTTAACAACTTCCTTATGGGTACGGAAAGATTCTACCTTGGCCGACAGCCTCGCTTCATTGGCAGCCAGTTTTTCCTGCTCCTTTTCCAGGTCGGCGACCTGTCCTTGCAGGCCCTCCAATTGTTTTTGTACGGTCTGTTTTCTTTCCAGAGCGGCGGTGGCCAGGTCTTCACGGCCAATTGTCAAAGCCTTACGAGCCTGTTCCTCTAATCCGGACAACTGCTCCCTTAGCTTTACGGCCTGCAGTTCCAGCCTTTTTTTAGACGCCACCACGTCGGCCATGCCGCGTTTTACATTTCGTAACAGTTCCTGCTGTTTTTGATAAGAATAATCCAGTGTTTCCCGAGGATCTTCGGCAGCGTCCAGCACTTTGTTTATTTTGGCCTTAAATACGGTTGACATACGTGATAATACACCCATTTTCATTCCTCCTTATGGTTTTCATTAAATTGGAGACATTACTCTCGAATTTGTTAATAATAAAGAGTTAAGGCAACACAAGAAGGTGTGTCCCCTTTCCTTTTTAAACGGGGCAGTTCCAGACGGGGTACCAGCGGCCCGGTTCTTTTTCCATGGGCAGTTCCGCTTCCATTAGCGAGGCCAACCGGAATTCCAGGGAGTTGTCCCGGCGGTTGCCGTCACCGTAGGGGACAAAGGGATAAAATGTGCCTCTTTTATAGTTGTAAATCAAATAAACGGTTTTTTGATGGTCGCCCCCGGCCTGCTCCCTGAATCCAAATACCGCCGACAAAAGCTGTTCACTGAAACCTTCATCCGCCATGGTTTTGCTGGCCAGATAAACCAGCCCTATCAGATCCTCAAATTGAGGATCTTCTAAGATACACCAGGTGTAGCCGTACTCATCGGCGGTAAATCTTATTTCTGACCTAAAATCTTTGCCGGCAAGTTTGATTAAATCCCTGACGGTAGATTCGGTGGATCGATAATCGGAGGATGTTACCGGCTTGAAACACACACCCGCCCTGCCGGCGGAAAGCAGATCCAGTTCTGCCTGTAACATTATCTGTGCCGTGGTAAGGGCAAAGAAGCTCTCCAGGTTGGCCTTGGGCAGCCTGGTGCGCCCCAGCATGGCATCTAGCCACTTCATGCCGCCCTACCCTCCAGTTCAAGCTCCAACCGCTTAAGGTGGGCCAGCCTTTTCTCCAGGGAAGGATGAGTGGAAAATAATTCAAACATCGAATTGGTACCGAAAGCAGGGATAATAAAGAAGGCATTGGCCGCCTGTGTCTGCCTCAAATCTTCTTCGGGGATGCGATCTATAGCGCCGCTTATTTTAAGCAATGCCGACGCCAGGTGAGAAGGCGCGCCGGTCAGGTAGGCGGCACCACGGTCCGCGGCATATTCCCGGTAGCGGGATAGCGCCCGGATAAGGAAGTAGCTTACCACCCACACCACCAGTGAGGCCAGGTAGACCAAAAGGGTGGCGTTGCCTTCCCTGTTATCACGGTCACCCCCGATGGAGATACCCCAGAAAAAGGCCTGCTGTACGATAAAGGACGCCACTGCCGCAAAAAAACTGGCCAGGGTCATGACCACCATGTCCCGGTTGCGAATATGGGACAGCTCGTGGGCCAGAACACCTTCCATTTCCGAATGCTCAAGCCGCCTCATCAACCCCGTGGTTACGGCAACCACTGCGTTCTTTTCATTGCGGCCTGTGGCGAAAGCATTGGGTACCGGTGTGTCCACCACGGCTATTTGAGGCTTTGGGACGTCCGCCAGCATGGCCAAACGTTCCACCATGGCATGCAGTTCCGGCTGTTCATTTTCACTGACCAACCTTGCACCCATACTCCATAAAATTAATTTGGCTGAGTAGTAGTACTGCAAACCGAGCATCAAACCAATAACCAATACCATGGTGAAGGAGCCGGCGCCTGCCCGGAAAAGTACCACTGCAAAGCCCAGATAAAGGGCGGCCAGTAAAAACATGGTGATAAACATGCGCAGGGACAAATTCCAGTCGGTTCTAATGCGATTTTTGGGCAACACTGTCACCTCTTTTCAACTCCTGGTGGATCTATTATTTCCTCTGGCACCTATAAACTTGCAATTGCATTTTTGATAAAGATATTACAAGTAGCAGTTTGAATTTGTGACAAAAATGTGACATTTTTGAGACATGTTTGTGAAATTTACACGATAGAATCTCTCTATGCGTTAATATAGAAAGGAGGCAAAAATTTTAATTAAAAGCTAATGGTGGTAATTATCTCATTATTTCTCATAGCTTTGGCCGTACCGGGCGCCTTTGCAGCCATAAATGACAACCAAACTACTCTGCTCGATGTCAGCGCTCAAGAGCAGCGGTAAAAAGGCAGTGGAAAACAAACAGATAACACCCGAATGGGCGGCGGAATGTAGGGTTGAGGAATGAAGGGTTAGGGATTGAACTTCGGAAACGGCGACATTCAGTAGCAATCAAAAGTCCAGGGACCTTATGGCCCCCCGGACTAACACATATACCTTTGGGGAGTGAAGGGAAATGAGGTATCCAAATATACTTGTACTGGCACTTTTTCTTTTAATTGTACTTCTCCCGGCCGGTGTTTACGCCGCCACGGATCATTCAGGGCATGGCGGCAGTATTGATAATGCTTCAAGCCTCGATATGAATATGACCGGTGATAATCACGATATGGACATGGCCGGAGATGGTTCGGAAAGCCATAATCAGATGACATTACCGGAAACTGAATACAAAGAGTCCGGCGCTAAGCACAGTGAAAGCGCAGGAAGTAATTCCTCCGCCGGTGGCGGGCATGATTCATCGGGACATAACGGCGGTTCGGAAAAGAGCAATTTGGAACCGGTTAAAAATAACATCGTGAGCGGGTTTGCAGGCATTAATGCCCTGATCATAATAGCTGCAGCAATAATGAAGATGAAGTACCGTCAGGGGGTGTAGGCATATGGATGGTCGTAACCTATTAGGAATAACTCCGGTTAAGTCATTTATTAAAAGCAGCCTTTTTCCCGCAATATTCCAGTGGCCCACAGCCTTTATTTTTGCCGTGGTCATATACCAACTCTTTTACGGTCCCTCATCAGCCCACGATAATTTCGGCACCGCTATGACCTGGGTGCTTTGGTGGCCCATCATCCCCCTGGTGTTTTTGCTGCTGGGAAGGTTCTGGTGCGCCATTTGCCCCTTTGCCACCCTGAGCGACATTGTGCAAAGGTGGGTGGGCAACAACAGGCCTGTACCGGTATTTTTAAAGAAATACGGTATATGGATCATAGATGCCATGTTCATACTGATTACCTGGGCGGACCATGTGTTTGGCATAGTGGAATCCCCACTGGGTTCGGGAGTCCTGCTACTGTTGATCATCACCGGGGTGGTAATTTCCGGAGCCTTCTTTGAGCGCCGGACCTGGTGCCGTTACCTTTGCTTTTTGGGAGGGCTTTCGGGCAACTACACCCGGGCGGGAGCGTTAGAGCTCAAGGCCGACAGTGAGAAATGTAAAAAATGTAAGGATAAGTTTTGTTATAAAGGTAAAGAAAATGTTGCAGGCTGTCCCATGTTTGAAATGCCAGGTGTAATGGACTCCAGCGCCAAATGCAACCTCTGCGGCAACTGTGTAAAGAACTGCCCCAACGATTCCATCACCTTAAAGGCCAGAATACCTTCAAAAGAATTGTGGTTTATCAGGAAACCCAAAATAGAAGAATCTTTCCTGGCCATTATCATTATGGGTATTGTTTTTGTGCAGAACATTACCATGCTGGAAATATGGAAAGACGCCCAAAGAATTATCGAAGGAATAACCGGCACTTCCAACTATAGCATAACGTTTACCATAACCTTTATAATTGCTATGGCGGTTCCGGTGCTGGCTTTGTATCTAACCAGCTGGTTAGCCGGGGTTAATAATAAAGAAAAGGCAATAGCCAACTTTACCATGTTTGGTTATGCCCTTATTCCCCTGGATCTTGCCGGTCACCTGGCCCATAACCTTTTCCACCTGCTAGCGGAGGGAAAATCGGTGCTGTACACCGGCATTGCTGTGTTCATACCCGGTTATGAAGGTGGTTCCGCCGCCCTGGTATCGGACGGGACAATTCAAATATTGCAATTTGCCTTAATAGGATTGGGGCTCATAGCGTCGATATTTACAGCTTACAAAATCAGCCAAAATATCCTGGGTCAAAATACTAAATGTTTTGCTTCCCTTGCACCATATGCCGTATTACTGATAATTTTGGCTGTGTTAA
>CBEULQ010000255.1:0-4854 GCA_965543975.1 uncultured Desulfocucumis sp.
TTATAACATACAGCATGCTGCCGGAGACCAAAAGGGGCCTGCCCACAACATTGCCTTCCAGTTTAACATCCCATACCAGTCTTTTATGGGAATTTACAGCCAGCAGCCGTCCGTCATCCGTTCCAAGATATATCCGGCGGTTTGTTTCATCCACCATCGGGCGAGTTTTTGCTTTTAGAAATTTTTGTCGCCATATTTCCTTCCCGTCGCTTGTATTAACGGCATACAGGTATTCCGAGGCGCAGAAATATAGTTCCCCCTGTTTCGAAACAGTGGGGGCCGTTAGTTCTTCGAATGGCACCGAAAAACTCCATTCTGGCTTTCCAGTATTTCCGGGTTTAAAAAGGTAAACCTTGCCCTTGTTGGTCCGATCTATTTTGGTGGGGTTTACCGAAACATAAAGGCTGCCGTCCGGGGAGGTTGCCAGCCCGACGTTCTTGATATTCCCCAGCCGGTAACGCCATTTCAATTCGCCCTCACTGTTTACCGCCACCATTGAATAACCGTTGTCTTTCTTCCCATATACCACGTATAGATAATTAGCATCGGCCGTGCAAGCGATTATTTCCCTTTTGGTGTCCACCCAAGGTCGATTGGTTTCGGTGTTGTCCCACAGCATTTTCCATTTGTAATATCCCTGTTCGTCAACGGCATAAAGGGCCGTAGGCAAAGGCAGGTACAACAGATCCGAGGGCCCGGAAGAAATAACGGGAGTGGATTTATTGTTGCCTTCCTTGACTTCGAAGCTCCAGCCGCTGTTCCCGTTGGGCTTGATCTCTTGAATCTTGTTTTCTCCGGGTAAAAAAACCGAACCATTCCTGCCGAATACTGGACGGGCGTCCTTTGAACCGCCGGGGCCGGTTAATTCCAATATTTTTTTGCCGTTTGCGTCAACCATAGTAAGCTTGTTTCCCGACTGGACGTATAAAAGGCCGTTGGGGCCCACAATGAGTTCGGATGAGGGTTTATTTAAACCGCTAACCTTCCAGATTATACTGTCGTCCTCTCCGTAACACGGCTGCAGGTTTAACTGCACAGCAACCATAAATACAATTATTAAAGATTTAGAGATTCTTGGCACGACGAAACCACCTTTGATTATTGCCATTTTAACAAGAGAATTCATTTCATTATTCACCAATTTTTGCATTTAATCCTTTGTGACTAACGGCTCATTTATAATAAATTGCCCGTTAATTAAATTTGCGAGGCTGGCTTGATCGACGGGGATATGGCTCCCAGAATGAAAGCCATGGTGGGTTTTCGTAATATAGCCGTACATGATTACCAGAAAATAAAACTGAACATTGTTAGGGAGATTATTGAGCGCCATCTTGAAGATTTAAAAAAGTTCGTGGGAGCAGTTCTGAAGATATAAGTAACTGTATGGCATCACTTGATAAAGCTTATGTCCTGCGCTTTAAACAAGCACAGGACATAAGCTTTTATAGGAGCATATGTTTATATTTACCGGTGTAAATGATGTTATTCTTACGACTCAGCGTACATTGTAGACGTAACGGAATTTCCGGCCAGATCTTTTACATTGGCTGTGGGCTGCAGGGTATCTCCCGATTCAATACTTCCGCTTAAGGTAACTGTTACGGTCTTACCGTCGGCGCCCACTGATACGGCTGATATATTTACCCCTCCGCTATTACTGTCTACATACGTCCAGTTCGCTGTGTTTGTGGCTGCAGTGCGTTCTAATACGTCACTGTAGGTTATCGTGAAATGTGTTGCGTTAGCTTTAGTCCAGTCTGTTGTTACTGTGGGAGCGCCTGCCTCTTTACTTACCTGGGCAGAATAGACAGCAGCCATTCCGGCGTTTCCATACTGGTCACTGATATTGGTTGCATGAGGCGTTACTTTAACGTACTTGTTGTCCGGAATAAATGCCTGGTCAGTTGCCTCTTCCAGTGTTATGGTCATCGTTCTGGCAAGTGTGTCATAATTAAAAGCTGCGTTTGTTTTGTTTATCGTGGTCAGGCCGGTGTCGCTTGTATCATCGGCGTATTGCAGGGTCCAGTTGTTCTTGTTGGTCACCTGGCCTGCGTCATTATTTGGATCTTCATTGAATACAACGGTTATGGTGTCCCCACCGTTGTCTACGGACGCAGCTCCTACGGTAATAGACGGTTTGGTGATATCTTTGGTTACGTTTACCGTCAGCGTCGTCGATGCATTACCCGCCAGGTCGGTTGCAGTAATGACTATGGCGTTTGAACCATCCGTCAGTTTGGTTATATCTATGGGCAGGGTGGCCTTACCCGAAACAGCGGTCACCGGGGATAAGCCACTCAGAACACTGTTGCCGCCCACCGCAGCCGTCACAAAGGATCCGGTTTCGGCATAGACGATTATATTAAAGTTTTTGGATTGGGTGGTGCCTTCTTTGTTTGCTGTCAAGTCCTCCGAAGGTTGTGCTGGTGGTGTTAGGTCGATTCCAACCGTGAACTTATATGTTTTGCCGGCGAAAAACGCTGTCACCACTGCGGAGCCGGTGGTGGCCGAAACACCTTTTTCCAGGGTGTACGTGCCGCCGACTTTGGCCACGGTATTGTTGCTGCTGAACACACTCAACAAATTGCCGGCGTCGATCCTGCTGACGGCATCAATGGGATCCGCCATGGTGTGGACGTATATGTTATATGGCGTGCCCTGATTGCCAGAGTTAAAGTAAAAGGTTCCATTGTTGGCAATTATTTTCTTGTTTGCATCATTGAAATCGGTTCCCGGATTCAATTCAAGGCCCAGTTCAGCAGGTTTGGGTATTATCGTGTAATCTATTTGTTTGTAAAAGCTCTGCAGAGTGATGCCTATGAAGCCCTTGGCGGAAGCTCCTGCCTGGGCGGTAATTGTGCCCTTATACTTATCAACAATTATTTTAGGATCGCTGCTGGAGTAGGTGCAATCCGGGGTTGCTTCGCTGTAAGTTCCGTCACCGTAATGGGCCAGCACATTAAACGTTGCGGGCGTGCCTTCAATTAAATATAGGTTGTTAGCGGAGGTGCTGATACTGGTAATAGTTTGATTTACACTAACGCTTATGGAAACCTTTTTGCCTGCAAAATCGCCTGTAACGGTGGTGCTGCCGGTTTTAAAAGGTGTCGCAAGGCTTACGGTTCCCGGGTTGCTCACCGTAACCAGGGAGTTGTTCCCGGATGTCCAGGTTAACTCGGAGGGAAGCACATCCCTGAGGGTGCCGTCTGCGTATTTTACCGCCACCGATGTTATATCTTTGGGGACGTCGGTGGAGCCGAAAAAGGCAAGAGAGCCAGGTGTGGCCGTTATTTCCGAGATGGCCTGCCAGATATTCAGCAGGAATGAATTGGATTTTTCCCCAAAAGTGGCGTTAATGCGCACCACCCCGGCCTTTTTAAGGCTTATTACTCCATTGCTTACGGTGGCCAGGGAGGTATCTTCGCTGGTCCACACACACTGGCTGGTAATATCCGTTATCGGGCTGCTGTGATCATAAGGGGCGTTGCCGAACAGGGCTTGGGCGTATACCTTCAGCGTGCTTCCCGAGGTTACGGTAAAAGTAATGTTTTCCAGGTTACTTGTTGCCCCGCCGGTGGCTGTGCTGGTGCTGAAGGTGATAGCGCCGAAATTCGAAGCTAATACCGTAACCGGCACAGTGATGCTTTTACCCGCAAAGGTTGCGGTAATTTTTGCGCTTCCAGGCGCTACGCCGGTTACCAATCCCGTTCCATCTACAGTAGCAATGCCCGGGTTATCGGAGGTATAGGTGCCGGTGACCTGTGCGCTGGTCTTGTCGGTATATACGGCTGTTAAAGATAACTGGGCTTTTCCTTCGTCAATAATGTTGATTGTTGAGGGATTTACAGACAATGATGACACCTTTTGGATTACTTCCACATTAATAGTGCCTGTTGTGCCTCCATACTGGTATGTAATGATTGCCGTGCCCGGGGCTACGGCGGTTATTTTGCCCGGTGACGTCTTGGCCACCGTGGTATCGCTGCTGGACAGGTTAACATAAGGCGTGACGTAGGCGTTGTCTCTTTTGAATTTAAGCGTACCTGTGCTGCCGGCCACCAGTTGTAGATTTGTTACGTCCGGTATCATTTCAAGTACTTTCGAATCACTGAAAACCTTAACCGGTATCGATACTGTTTTCCCTGCATAGGAAGCTTTTATGCTTGCGGCTCCCGCAGCAACAAAACTGACCAGGCCCGTTTCATTAACTGTGGCGACCCTTTTGTTTGTGGACGAAAACAATACCCCGCTGGAGGCCATGTCACTGCCGGTGGAGCCGTCCTTATCAACTGGTTTGATAACTAACTGGGATGAACCACCGGTAGTTCCCAGCAGGGAATATGGTTCAGCTACAACTGATTTGACGGGATTGATGACTTGAACTGTAGTTTCCAGAGGGGAGATGGTCGCGCCTGGGAGGTTGCAGGAGGCGCGCACTTTTGTGCCGCTGGTCAGATCCAGTGCTTTTATTTTTCCTGATTTTACGCTGACAATATCGTCGTCATCGCTCTCCCAGGTGCAGTATTGGGTAACATCAATAGGTTTTACGGCAGTGTCGGTGAATACCAGCGTTGCTTTTACGGAAAAGCTGCCGCTCTTTTGCAAAATTAGATTCGCGGGCGCGCTTAGACTCATTTCCTTTACAGTATCTATGACCTTTATAGCCGCCTTTGCTGTTTTACCATTGTAGGTGGCGCTGAGCGAAGCAGATCCCGTGGCTGCTGCGGTAATGGTCTGTCCACTTACGGAGAATATACTGGTTTTGGTTGAAGCAAGGGAGCATTCGTCTGTGACGTCCTCTTCAAGGCCGTTGTCCAGTGTAGCGACCACCCTCATGTCGGCACTGTCCAG
>CBEULQ010000256.1:0-4835 GCA_965543975.1 uncultured Desulfocucumis sp.
ATTGCTGGTGAGCGTAAATGAGCAGAGAAAGGCAAGTGAGAAAATAATTTCCAGGGGCGATGATGTGGTTATACAGGGCGCTCCACTTAACCATATACTGGGCCAGACAGTGGGGTTCGGGGCGCTTATTTCGGGCGATACCGTGGTGTTGATGCCCAAAATAAACCTGGACGCCGTATTTGACCATATCGAAAGGTACAAGGCCACAACCTTTTTCGGCACCCCTACGCTTTACCGCTTGATTTTGGAGCATGACCGTCTGGATCACTACAACCTCAGTTCACTAAGGTATAGTTTCAGCGGAGGCGACGTGCTGCCTAAGGACGTAGCCCGGAGATGGCTTGAAAAAATTGGCACGCCTATACTTCAGGGGTATGGCGCCACTGAAACCTGTGGAGGTGTTGCCCTGACCCCTGCCGGAGAAGATTTTCCGGCAGGTACTGCGGGTAAAATTCTACCGGTAAAGAAAATTAAAATCGTAGATCCTGATACAATGAAGGATGTTCCGGTTAATGTAACAGGTGAGCTTCTGGTTTCATCGGAACATATGGTGTCCGGATACTGGAACAAGCCTGAAGAGACGGCCAATTACTTCGTTCACCTGGAAGGAAGGCTGTGGTACAGGGTGGGTGACCTGGTGCGCATTGATGAGAATGGATGGCTCTATTTTATGGACCGGTCTGCCGATATTATCAAGCACAAGGGATACAGGGTGGCGGCCTCCAAAATTGAAACGGCCCTTCAGGAGCATCCAGCGGTAATAGCATCCTGCGTTGTAGGGGTTTACGATGAAAAGGTTGGCGAAAGGATTAAGGCCTTTGTGGTAATCAAGGAGGGTATTAGGGGTGTGACCGCATACGAGCTGATCAAATTCTGCAGGGACAGACTGGCATCCTATGAGGTCCCGCAGTACATTGAATTCCGTGACATGCTGCCCAAATCGAGAGTGGGCAAGCTGCTCAGGCGGGAATTAAGGGCGGACGAAAGGCGAAAAACCGAGGTATCCTGATTTGCATAAAAGACCCATCACCGAAGGTCGGAGATGGGTCTTACAGGCTGTAAAGTCCGAAGCAAATAAGGTCCTGAGCATTCTTGCTTCCACTGTCTACAGCTCCTTTTTAAGCATCATGCAATACCGTTTATTGCCCTCTTCACCAAGGCCTTCGCAATTTCAATCTTATATGCATTCTTGGAAAGGGGTTTAGCCCCGGCCAGTGCGAGCTCGGCTGCCTCTTTTGCAGTCTCTTCGGACAGTTCTTTCCCTTTCAGAAACTCCTCTGCCCCAAGGGCACGGACAGGGGTAGGGGCAACCGCCCCCAGGACAATGCGGGCACCGGTACAGATCCCTTGATCAAGGGTGATGATTGAGGCAACACTGACAATGGCAAAGTCGATGGGCTTCCTGAGGGTGAACTTATGGAAGACCTGTCTGGCGGCAGGGGAAGGCTTAGGGAAGTGGATCGCCGTAATCATCTCACCGGGGGCGAGTATATTCCCCAAAGGGGTATAGAACTCCTCCACGGGGAGGGTGCGGGGGCCCTTCGCACCTGCTATGGAAAGGGTTGCGCCAAGGGCAGCGAGGGCCATTGCTGTATCGGAGGGACAGACCGCATAGCATTTCTTTGCCCCTAAAACGGCATGGTATTGATTTTCACCGGAGACGGCAGGGCATGACTTCCCACCTTTCCGGAAGCACTTGATCGCGCCTCCGATTTTATCGGGATAGCGATAGTACCAGCATCGGGTATCCTGACAGAGGTTGCCGCCGATGGTTGCCATGTTCCGGATCTGGGGAGAGGCCACTGTTCCGGCAGCCTCTTTAAGAAGGGGACAGGCCTTATCGATGAGGGAAGAGGCAATTATATCTGCAAGGGTGGTCAACGCACCTATTTTGATTCCCTCTTCGTCTTCTTCGATAGTATTGAGGCCGGGGATCATTTTGACGTTGATGATCGCTTCAGGATAGTCAGGGAGGATACGGTCCTTTAATGCACCGAGGAGGTCTGTTCCCCCTGCACTTATTTTTGCCTTTCCTTCGTATTTCGCAAGCAGTTGTGTCGCTTCATCCACCGAGCGGGCATTAACATGGGCAAAAGATTTCATCATTTTCCTCTCCTCTCCGCTTTGGCTATCCTCCCCAGGGCGCTTAAAACCTTATCGGGTGTGAGCGGGTAATCATGCATACGCACACCTATCGCATTGGATACGGCCATGAGAACAGCAGATGGGCCCGGGGACGGGGCAATCTCACCTACGCCGATGGCGTGAAAGCGATGGCTGGGAAAGGGTGTCTCAAGGATAGCATGTTCCATCTCGGGGAGTTCAGAAAATGTACGCCACTTGTAGTCGATCATATTAAGGTTCATGATGCGCCCGAGCCGTGTATCAATAACCGTCTCTTCAAAGAGGGCACTGTCGATACCGGCTGAACCCAGGCATCCGTTGAGCTGATTTGTAAGGCAAAGAGGATCAATTACCTGTCCGACATCGGTGGCGCCTACCACCCTGATGAGATCCACCTTGCCTGTTTCGGTATCAACTTCCACTTCAGTGAAAATCATCATAAAGTTGGGTAGAGAGAAATCAGGCTCAAAACGGCCACGACCCATGCAGGTGCAATCAAAACCCATCCCTTTGATCCAAGGGAGCCTCGTCCCGGCTTTTCCTTTAACATAAACCATGGCATCTTCCGTTTCCAAATCTTCCGGCGCCACTTTAAACTTTGGAGCTATTCGTTCAAATAGCTGTCTTTTCGCATCTTCGGCAGCAGCTATCACTGCACTCCCGATGGCATAGGTCCCCCTCGAACCGACTGGCCCCATCTCATAAGGGTTTACGCGTGAATCATTCGGTGTTACGGAAACCCGGTTAAGGGGAAGTTTCAGTATTTCAGCCACCATCTTACAGATGCTGCTGCGCTGACCTGTGCCGTGTTCAGCCAGACCTGAGTAAATAGTGGCCGTGCCGTTGGGATCAAGGCGAACAAATGCCTCGGATACATCCTCACCGACATCGGCATTCCCGTGCACTCCAACCCCAACACCTCTCCGCTTCACACCTTCGACGGATGTAGGCTTTAACCACCCCTTCCATTTCTCCTTCCAGCCGAATGTCCCGGCGCCCTGTTCGATTGCCTTTGTAAAGTCGAGGCCTTTACATACCCACCAGTTTCCATCACGCCAGTAATAGCCTTCACCTGGTTTGACATAGTTCCTTTTAAAAAAGTCAACCGGATCAATGCCGGCTTTCTCCATTCCCATGGTGAGGATGGGAAGCAGCGCGCATTTCAGTTCCTGGCCGCCGAAACCTCGCACCTGCCCTGAAGCCGTTCGGTTTGTGCACACTACTTTGGGTCTGAGACTCCAGTTGGGACACCTGAGCATGAGTTGCGCCTCACCGCAACCCACAGCAACCATGGCCTGGGCCGTTTCAGAAAAGGCGCCTGTGTTTACAAACCAATCGCCCGACAGGGCCGTTACGGTGCCATCCTTTTTCATGCCAACCTTTCCATGAATACGGGATCCCAGCCGTACTGTAAAGGCCGCCAGGTGTTCCGTACGCCCATAACAGAACTTGACAGGTCTGCCTGTTGCTTTCGCCAGCGCTGCGGCTGGAAAAACATACTGCCAGGACATATACTTTGAACCATAGCTCGCTCCAACAGCGCTCCCGATGGACTGCAGATTAATAGCTCCCATCCTCCTTTGGAGGGCAACTTTAAGCATATGGGGGCCCTGTGATGCCGACCAAACGGTCAATGTATCCGTCCCTTCCCATGCAGCGATCGCTCCAGGGGATTCCGGGGGCAGCGGATTGGTGATATTTTCATAGGTGTAGGTTCCCTCAACGATAAAATCAGCCTCTTCGAGTCCCTTTTCCACATCACCAATGGCAACCTCCTGGAGGGCGTGCGGCCCAAATAAAGGTATTCCCCGTGGCAAAATGTTACCGGGGAACTGGTCATACAACTGTGGCGCATTGGGTTGCATGGCCTCTTCCACATCATAGACCGCAGGGAGGGGTTCGTACTCGACTTTGATGAGACGAAGGGCCTCTTCCCCGATATCCTCCGTCTCAGCCGCAACAAGGGCAACCGCGTCACCAACATAACGGACTTTATTGTCGAGGATCCGGACATGAAGGGGTGCCCCCCCCATCCATCCGGGTACATCTTTGTAGGTGAGGACGGCCTTAACACCAGGGAGGCGCATGGCCTCTGTGGTATCGATACTCTTGATGAGGGCATGGGGGAGGGGACTTCTAAGGGCCTTGCCGTAGAGCATATTGGGGATGGTAAGGTCATTGATAAACTTCGTCCTCCCAGTTACGATGTCGAGGGCATCCTTTCGGGGGGTGGATTTGCCGATGAGGCGGTACTCTTTCATTTATTGCCTCCTTTTTGGGTTACTGCCATTACGGCATCCAAAACATGGTAATGGCTGTTACACCGGCAGAAGTTCCCTGAGAGAGCTTCTTTGACCTCGTTTTTTGTGGGAGAGGGGTTCTCATTAAGAAGGGCTTTGGCGCTCATAATGATCCCCGGGGTACAGAAGCCGCACTGGAAGGCCGTGTGGTCGATAAAGGATTGCTGGAGGGGATCTATGGCGCCGGTTACGGAATCTCCAAGGCCTTCAATGGTGGTAATTTCCTTTCCTTCACATTCCATGGTCAAGAGCATGCAGGAGAGGACCGCCTTCCCGTCCATGATCACGGTACAGCATCCACACGCACCGTGATCGCAGGAGATTTTAGTGCCGGTGAGCCCTAACCGCTCTCTTAAGGTGTGGGCTAAGGTGTGAGTTGGAGCGACCTCATGGGAGCCTTCTCCCAGTATA
>CBEULQ010000257.1:0-4812 GCA_965543975.1 uncultured Desulfocucumis sp.
ATTTCTCATGAACCGACAATCTTCCCCGAAGGAGTTTTTGGAGGAATTGGTGAAATATTATTACTTTAATGATAACAGTTTGTCATAAATTTTTTAATGTGTGTTTTATTTGTTGCCCAGTGAAGTTATATTTCATCTGGGCAACAAATATGTATGGCGGATTTGTCGTATTGTTTCGGAAGATTAAGAACCCCGCTGTTATATAGCGAAATCTGGAGGGTTAAACCATGTTTTACAGTAAAGCAGCCGAGGGGGATGGACCGTCAAAAAGCACCAAGGAAGACCGGCTGCAGTTGGATGGGACGGAGAGGAGATCGGATTATTACCGGCATATATTTGAAAATGCCCGGGATATAATATTGCTCATTCGTCACGATGAGACAATACTGGAGGCTAACAAGGCGGCAGCGGATACTTACGGATACTCCCACGTTGAATTGTTAAACATGAAAATGAGTCAGCTTCGCCATAACGCCGACAAATCTTTAATCAAGATGCAACAGGAAAGGGCCTATAACCAGGGCATAATGTTTGAAACGGTTCACCGCAGGAAAGACGGGAGCCTTTTTTGGGTTGAAGTTAGCTCAATGGGTATAACAGTTGACGGTGAAAGAGTACTGCTCAGCATAATCCGGGATATTACCGAACGTAAACAGGCGCAGGAACTCCTGCACAGCGCTTACCGGCGACTGCAGGATATTATTGAGTTCCTGCCCGACGCCACATTTGTTATTAATACTGAAAAAAAGATTATCGCCTGGAACAGGGCAATGGAAAAAATGACCGGCATCCCCAAGGCTGATGTCATGGGTAAAGGCGATTATTGTTACGCACTGCCTTTTTACGGAGTAAAGAGACCTGCC
Organism: uncultured Desulfocucumis sp.; assembly: GCA_965543975.1. Classification (GTDB taxonomy): domain Bacteria; phylum Bacillota; class Desulfotomaculia; order Desulfotomaculales; family Desulfocucumaceae; genus Desulfocucumis. Next base: position 864 of record CBEULQ010000257.1, read on the forward strand.
CTAATAGATATGATTTTTGACGGCCGAACCGGCACTGAAAAAAAATATAAATACATTAATAAGCAGGGAAACGCCCTTTTTGCAGAAGTGTTCACCCCGGCCATTTACGGGGGCATGGGGGCGTTTCTTTGGCTAACCGCTTCACCTCTTTACGATGATAAAGGAAACCTTACCGGAGCTATCCAGTCAATACGGGATATAACGGAACGAAAAATTATGGAAAACGAGCTGCGGCGGCACCGTGAAGAGCTTGAAGCACTGGTGGAAGAACGCACCAATGATTACATCAATACCAATAAACAACTAATGAACGAAATAAAAAAGCGAGAGCAAATCTTGGCGAGATGAGCAGGGCGGGATTTCCCGTTCCACCTGGTTTTTGCGTTACGACTTCGGCCTACCGGCATTTCATAGCCGCAAGCGGTGAGATGGACCAATTGCTGGATTCGCTGGGCCGGTTACAGCCGGATCAACTGGACGAAATCCGCAAACTGGGTCAGCAAATCCGGGACCGCCTGCAGTCCGCCGCCATGCCCGAAAAGATTAAATGGGAGATTATCGACGGGTGGAAAAAATGGGGAGAAGAACAGGCCTATGCCGTCCGGTCCAGTGCCACAGCCGAAGATCTGCCGTCGGCTTCCTTTGCCGGTCAGCAGGAAACCTATTTAAATGTGAAAGGCACGGATCAACTGCTGCAGGCCGTTCAGAAGTGCTGGGCTTCGCTTTTTACCGACCGGGCAATTGTCTACCGCGCCCAAAACGGATTTGACCACCGCTCGGTATTTCTGTCCGTGGTGGTACAGCAGATGTTATTTCCGGATGTGTCCGGGATCATGTTTACCGCGGACCCAGTCACCGGACACCGGCACACCATCTCCATCGATGCCGGTTTCGGACTGGGCGAAGCGCTGGTCTCCGGCATTGTTACCGCAGATTTATACCAAGTTCGTAAGAGCCGGATTTTAAAAAAACAAATTGCGGAAAAGAAAAAAGCCGTTTATTCGCTTCCCGAAGGGGGGACTGTGGTCAAAGAACTGTCTCCCGACCTGCAAAGCAAACAGTCCCTCTCCGATGAAAAAATTATGGAGTTGGCCGAACTCGGTAAAAGGATAGAAAAGCATTACGGCTCGGAACAGGATATTGAGTGGTGTTTGGCCGATAACAGGTTCTATATTCTACAAAGCCGTCCCATCACTTCCCTTTACCCCGTTCCCCATGTGGATGACGATAAACTTCATGTGTTTTTTTCCCTTGCCCACCAGCAGATGATGATGGATGCCATGAAACCAATGGCTATATCGGTTTTCCGGAGGATATTCCCCTTTGGAAAGGATTCGCTTACCTCACCCAGTCCTGTGATATTGGAAGCGGGCGGCAGGCTGTTTTTCGATTCCACCGTTCCTTTGTACAGCAAGCCTTTACGACGGTATTTTGTCCGAAATATCACCGTTGCCGACGAATTAATGGGAGATGCCCTATCGAGGTTTGTTGCCAGTGAAGTTTTTCAACAGGAGGCCAAAACAAACCGGGGTACAATGGGCCAGTTGTTTAAAATGTTTAAACCAGTGCTTCCCTTTTATATTAAGGGTACCCCTAGCATCCTCAATAATTTGTTGTTCCGGGATCCCTCAGGCATCATCGAGCGGGCCATGGCCCCTCTGGAGCAGACCATAAATAGGTTTGAGACGAGCATCATGCAGATATCCGGGGCAGAACGGATTAAAAGGGTTCAGGAGAGCGTGGGGGGATTACTAGAAGCACTAAGTGACACTATGGTGCACGTGCCATTAGGATTTTTTGTTCTGCCCATGGCCAGCCGTTTAACCAAACGTTGGCTGGGTGAGGAATTGGATATCAGTTCAATCAGCAAGTCGCTGCCGGGCAATGTGACCAGCGAGATGGGTCTCATGATCGGGGATTTGGCAGATGCAGCGCGAAGGTATCCTGAAGTGGTGGATTATCTGGAAAGAGCGGAGGACCGTACATTTTATCAAGGGCTTGCTGCAGTAAAAGGCGGGGATGTGTTTAGAGCCGAACTGGACCGGTTTATGGAGCGGTTCGGCATGCGCTGTCCGGGAGAAATCGATATCTCCAATTTCCGCTGGCGGGAAGCCCCGACCATGCTTGTTCCATCCATCTTAAACCATATGAAAGGCAATGATCCCGGTGAACACAGGAAACGGTTCAAACAGGGCGAGAAGGAAGCCGTGGAAACCGTACAAAATCTATTGGCTAATATTAAGAAAACCCCCGGAGGGCGCTTCAAAGCAAAACTGATGTCCAGGCTACTATCCATTTACCGGAATGCCATGGGCTTGCGGGAGTTTCCCAAGTACGCCCTTGTTCGATCTTTTGATATTTACCGGCAGGCTGTCCTGAAAGAGGCGCGGTACCTCCGGGAAAAAGGAATTCTTCAGCGGGAAAATGATGTGTTCTATCTTTATATAGATGAGCTAGTGGCGTTGTTGGAGAATCGTTTAGCGGAGGATGTCGAAGCTCTAATCGATATCCGTAAAAAAGCTCATGAACATCACAAAAAGATGACTCCTCCCCGGGTAATGACCAGCGAGGGTGAAGTGGTCACGGGTTTAAGGAGCGGAGCTGAGGCTCCGGAAGGGGCTCTAGTGGGCACCCCTGTTTCCGCCGGTGTAGTTGAAGGATTTGTCAAAGTCGTCCTCAGGCCGGAAAAAGCGAAACTGAACAAAGGGGATATTTTAGTGGCGCCCTTCACCGATCCGGGCTGGACTCCCCTATTCCACTCAGTTAAGGGGCTGGTGGTGGAGATCGGCGGCATGATGACCCACGGCTCAGTCATAGCACGGGAATACGGAATCCCTGCCGTTGTGGGCGTAGAAAATGCCACAAAACTGTTAAAAGACGGTCAACACGTCCGCATCGACGGTACAAAGGGTTTCGTAGAAATTTTGGATAAAAAAAGCAAACAATCATAAAACCATGATACTGACCTGCGCCGCCAGCCTGGCCGCGGCAATGTTGGTCGCCCTCGTGCTAATGAAAGAAAGTACCGGTCATTGATTGCCTCCATGACCGGTACTTTTTTTGTATAAATTTAGCCGTGTAGAAACATCATAGAATATATTGACCAAATGGTCAGTAAATGCTATGATAATGCTGACCAGCGGTTAGCATAAATGAGAGGTGGTATCGCCCTTGCCTTTACAACTATACGACAAGGAGCAAATTCTGGACGCCTGTATGGCTGTGTTTGCCCGCCACGGGTATAAAAACACTTCCACCGTGATGCTGGCGGAGGCGGCCGGTATCTCCAAAGCCCTGATTTTTCATCATTTTAAGAGCAAAAAAGAGTTGTATCTCAGTGTTCTGGAACGATGCATCGGAAAAGTGAGGACGGAACTTCGCGTTGACGCCCTGCCGGAATACCGGGATTTTTTTGAAGCCCTGGACAATTTCAGTCTCATTAAACTCAGTTACTTTCTAAAAAATCCCGATGTATACAAAGTATTTATAGAAGCCTTTTATGCGACGCCGGATGAATTGAAGGCGGTTATTGAAGAAAAGTACAATGCGCTGATTGCCGACAAGGACAAGGTGTTGGTGAGGTTGTTTGAAAAAGTTCCGCTCAAAGAAGGAGTGAACCGTGGGCAGGCATTTGAATTGATCATGATCACATTGGATCATTTCGAAAAAAAATATTTATCAGAAGTGACGGATTTATACGTTTTGGATGAAACGTACTTTAAAAACATTCTAAGCAAGATAAACAGTTTTCTAAATATGATCCGTTATGGCATCGAACAGTAACCTTTAGCCCAGTAAAGAACTCAGCTGAAAAACGGATTATTACAAAATATTTAGCGCAGCATTTGCAAAGAATGAATAAAACCCCTTTTCATATGTGCTTTAATCATTTCTCTCCACTTTTGCATATTTCTTTTATAGCACTTTAAGGAGGGAGACCCGTATGAAT
>CBEULQ010000258.1:0-4809 GCA_965543975.1 uncultured Desulfocucumis sp.
GGGGGTTGACCCCTGGGAGAGTAGGTCGTCGCCGGAATAAATATTTGGGGACATTATACGTTGGGGACATTCCTCTGAAGGAGGTGTGTCCCCTAACCTTTTCCGAAGGTTTGTCCCCTTTCATTTTATCCTCACGGTAAACCGTGAGGTTTTTAATTATTTGGGGACGTCATATGGTGGGGACATTCCTCTGAAAGAGGTGTGTCCCCTGACCTTTTCCGGAGGTGTGACCCCTTATATTTTTCGACTTTCAAATTAGCCAAGGAGTAACTCGTCATTCGGGTGATAGCTCCTTGGTCTTTTTTCTTCTTATGGTGGCTGTAGTCTCACTCGCAGGGAACCCTGGTAATATTGTACATGTTCAGGAGATGCGTTGAGGAGTAATCCCGTTGGCCAAAGTAGAAATAATTATTGGTTATGAAATCTTCTTTTTATGTTGACGTTAAATTGAAAAAATTTTATAATCAACATACCGCCTGGTCGGTATCTTGATTATCAAACTTTATTTGTATTTAAACAATGTAGGGAGATTTGAGAGCTTTATGAACACGCGAGAACAAATATTGCACTCCGCTGTGCAGTTATTTGGCACGAAGGGTTATCAAGCCACTTCAATACAGGACATCTGTGATCTTGCAGGGGTTAGTAAGGGAGCAGTCTTTCACTATTTTAATAATAAAAGCGAGCTATTATTTGAAATTCACGAAGAGATAATTGATATTTTGCTAAAACAATATGAAAGTGTTTCTAATAACGACAGCTTAAGTCCATCGAAAAAATTAAGAGAGCTGGTAGATATATTGGTCGGGCTGATGGTTGATTACAGGCCTTACATTGTGGTCCTCTTCCAGGAGTATAGAAACATACAAGATCACAATTTTGAGCTTGTTAAAGCTAAGCGTGACAAATGTGAAAGGATAGTTTCTGCTGTTATAAAACAGGGGATATTAAATGGGGAATTTAGGCAGGATCTGGAATTTTCCATATTGGCCAAGTTGTTTTTCGGTATATGCAACTGGACTTATATATGGTTAAATCCCGAAGGCGAGCTTACACCCCGGCAAATAGCGGAGAATATCTGGATGGTGTTTATAGGGGGCATCAGGGCAGGCTCTAAGGGTTCGGAAGGGGAATAACCCCTTCCGAACCCAAGGTCCACTTATATTAATGGAGTGATTGACTAACGTTAAACACTCAACGAAAGGAGAACGTAAATGAGAACAAAGGCGCAGTACATCGAGAGATTAGGTAAGATGAACCGTAACCTCTACTGTAACGGGGAGAAGATCGACAGGCTGGATGAGCGTCAGGAAGGCGCCATCAACGTTATGGGCCTAACCTTTGACGCCGCCTGGGACCCCGCCAGCAAGGATCTTTGCACGGCCACATCCCACATTACCGGGGAAACCATCAACCGCTTTAATCATATTCACCAGAACCAGGAGGACCTGCATAAAAAGCAAGATATGACCCGTTTTATGTGCAACAAAGTAGGACAGTGCATCCAGCGTTGCATGGGTATTGATGCGGCCAACGCGATAAATTGCGTCTCTTTCGAGGCACAGAAGTCCCCTAAGGCAAAAACTTCATATTATGCCAACTGGTTAAAGTGGTTGGAACGCTTCCAGACCGAAGACCTTGTAGCCAGCTGCGCCCAGACGGACGTAAAGGGAGAGCGCCTGAAAAGGCCGTCTGAGCAGACTGACCCTGATATGTATGTGCGGGTGGTTGAAGAGCGGAGCGACGGAATAATAGTTCGCGGCTCCAAGGTCCACATATCGGAAGCCTCTATTTCAGACGAAATACTGGTAGTGCCGAACCGGGCCCTTAAAAAGGGCGAAGAAGCCTATGCAGTATGCTTTGCAATTCCTTCGGACTATGAGGGCATAAAGCAGGTTGTCCATTTCCACAACCTTCGCAAGCGCGACCACTATAAAAGAGGAGTTGAAGCCGGTTACACCGACTCGTACATAATCTTTGACGACTGCTTCGTTCCCTGGGACCGCGTGTTCCTGTGCGGGGAAACCATACACGGCGGCGCAGCAGCCATGCTGTTTGCCCTGTTTCACCGCCATTCTTACTCCGGCTGCAAGCCCGCAATGCTGGACTATGTTATCGGCCTGGCCAGCCTGGCTGCTGAAATTAACGGCATTGAAAAGACCCCGCACGTTCGCGAAATGCTGTCCAAGCTAATTATGACCGGTGAGCTCGGTTATGCTGCCGGTTACACGGCATCCTCCCTTGGCAAGCCCGAAATCTACCTGCCCGGTATGGGCTCTGTGCCTTATGGCCCGGGAAGCTGCATTCCGAATTCCATCTATGCCAACGTCGGAAGGTGCCTGACAGGTGAGGCGGTTTTTCACGAGCAAGAGATTCTCTGCAACATCGCAGGAGGTATGCCCGCGACTTTCCCGTATGAGAAAGACCTGACAAATCCCGATACCAGGGCCCTGCTGGAGAAGTATCTCAACCGGAACCCCAAAATTCCCATCGAGGAACAAATCAAATTCTGGTTGAATTTCATCGACTTTACTCTTACAGGATTTGCAGGCTCCTCCATGTACGGCGCGTACCATGGCGGCGGCTCCCCGATTATGGAGCAAATCGCCATCACAAGCCAGTACGACATGGAGTCCAAAAAGGACATCGTCAGGGCCATAGCCGGGATGGCGCCCAGGCAAAAGTAGGCATAGGAGAATGTTGAAATAGAGCTGAGGCCGTTCAAAAACGAGCATGGCGCGGAAGGAGAAGAACGCCAGGCGTAGTTTTTCAACGGCCTTCTAGTCAGCGGATAAGAGGTGATTATCATTAAAGCATTATACTTGAGGGATAATAAAGCTTTGTCTTTGGAAGATGTAGAGAAACCGGTTTTAAAAGATCCGGGCGATGTTATTGTAAAGGTAACCGCCTCTTCCATTTGTGGCAGTGACATACATTTCTGGCAGGGAGAGCTGCCGTGTATACCCGATTTTATCCTTGGGCATGAATTTGTAGGAGTAATAGAAGAGGTTGGCAGTAGTGTAAGTATGTTTAAGCCCGGTGACCGTGTTTCGGTTCCCGCCAATCCTTACTGCGGGGTTTGTGCCAATTGTAAAGAGGGCAAAGTTTACGCCTGTGCACTGAAAAGCATGTTTGGCGGAGGTAAGTTGTTGGGAGATCTGCCCGGGGCCCAGGCTGAGTACGTGAGAGTTCCGGTTGCAGATGCCTGTCTCGTGCCCATTCCTGATACGGTCAGCGACAAAGAGGCGCTGCTGGTGGGAGATGTGCTTTCCACAGGCTATTTTGCAGCGCTGAACGGAAATCTCAGGCCCGGGGATGATATAGCCATTTATGGGGCAGGCCCTGTGGGTTTGTGCGCCCTTGCCTCCGCCAGGCTTTTTAGCCCGGCAAGGGTTTTTCTGGTAGATGTGGAGGACTACCGGCTGGAAGTGGGTCTTAGGATGGGTGCTACCCATGCAATTAATTCCAACAATAACCGGGCAGCCAAGGAAATTAAGAGATTAACCGATGGCAGGGGAGTGGATCTGGCTATTGATGCGGTTGGTCTTCAGGCCACCTTTAATGAAGCCGTATCCAGTACCGCCAATGGCGGTGTTATATCCATGGTGGGAATCGGGCCCCCCGTTTTGGAGTTACCAGTGAACAAGTTCTTTTTTAAGAATCTCACTCTGAAAGCCGGTTTGGTTCCGCTCACCAATATGTCCAGGCTAATGAAGCTTATTGAGGAGGGAAGATTGGATGTAACTGCGCTTATTACTCACGAAATTGAGTTAAGCAATATCCTGGAGGGTTACCGGATTTTTAAAGGTAAGCAAAATAATTGTATAAAGGTAATGGTGGTTCCGGACTGATTATCAAGGAGGCCAGGTAGCACCTTGGCGGGAAAGACACTGAACCCCGAAGCCTTTAAGGTATAAATTTTGCAATAAGTTGATTAAGGAGGCATTTTAATAGAGGAGGAATTCGCATGGAGTATACAAAACTTCTGGTTGAAAAACAAGATGGTTATATTGTGGCTGCTATAAACAATCCGCCCGCAAATGCCCTTGGACAGGGGGTGCTGGCCGATCTGAACTTGCTGTTAGATACATGCCTGAATGATGATGAAGTAAGAGCTATAGTTTTAACTGGTTCGGGGGAAAAGCTATTTTCCGCAGGGGCGGATATTACAGAGTTTGCATCTATGCAGAAGGGAAATACCCCGAGAATAAGCGGTCATGATGTGTTTTTGAAAATAGAGAATTATCCTAAAGTGATTATCGCTGCGTTACAGGGAAGCGCCTTTGGTGGCGGTAACGAACTGGCTATGAGCTGCCACCTTCGTATTTTATCCGCTTCGGCTAAAATTGGACTCCCGGAGGTTAAACTGGGTATAATTCCCGGTTGGGGGGGCACCCAGCGTCTACCGAGGCTGATCGGAAAGACAAAGGCTCTGGAAGTAATGCTTACAGGTGACCCTTTAACTCCCGAGGAAGCTTTAAGCTACGGGCTGGTTAACAAGGTGGTTCCGGCGGAACAAGTGCTTCCGGAAGCTAAAGCCCTGGCCGGGAGATTGGCTAAGGGCGCTCCACTGGCAATGAGAGAGATTCTGAAGGCGGTTACTCTGGGACTTAATACAAACATTGAAGAAGGCATTAAAATTGAAAAGGCTGGTTCCGCTGTGGTTTTTGCCAGTGAGGATGCAAAAGAAGGATCGACGGCCTTTTTCCAGAAGCGTCAGCCTGACTTTAAGGGCAGATAATGTTTTAGGTTAATGGGCGGGTGGATATTTAGAAATAAAATAAAATAAATACTATCTTCTTGTAACCG
>CBEULQ010000259.1:0-4807 GCA_965543975.1 uncultured Desulfocucumis sp.
GCGAACTTAGTTCGAGCTTTACAGCCTGTTTATCCCCGACCTTCGAGGACGGGGTTTTACAGGCTGTTAGTCGAGATAAAGCTGGTCAATATCAACGTCAGTATAATAGTATTTCAATATATCCTGGTAATTATAACCTTCTCTGGCCATACCCAGGGCACCGTACTGGGACATGCCCAAGCCGTGTCCCCAGCCGCTCCCGCGAAAAACAATCCTGCTTAAAGAATCCTGCCCGGCTTTCTCCACTTCCATTTCAAACAAAGAGCTGTTAAGCCCGAAGGCGGAACGAACGGAATCGGCATTGCATATTTCAACACTGGCCGGCTGGCCCCCGGAGTCAAGACCCGTTACAGCCACCTTTTTAACCCTGGCGCCGGAAGAGGTCCTGGCAATTTCCACTATGTCAGAAATCAGGCCGAATTTGTATCCCTTTTGGTTTAGCTGGGCGACTAATTGTGCCTGATCGTATGATTTCTCCCAATTATAGTATTTTTCGTTGATATCCGCCGGGTCCGGTTTGACCTTGATATATTCCAGCGGGTCTTTCCAAACATCCTCGCTGTTTTCTATGTAGCCCCCGCTGCTGCTGTGGAAAAAGGCAGTTATGACAGTACCCCTGCAGGTCAGTGCCTGGCCCCGGGTTTCATCAACAACCGCTTTCGCCTTCTGGTTCTCTTCGTCACAGCCCCGGTAAACCTGGCTCTGCTGGTTGGCCAGCACATCAAATCCATAGGCTGAATAAGCTCCCGCAGACATCTGGGCCATGGCGTAGCTCCTTGCCACCACAGCCTGGGCTTTTAAAGCCTCTTCCGGCCAGTATGACGGCATTTCGCTGGGAACAACGCTATACAGATATTCCTCCAGGGGCAACTGGTTTATTACCGCCATACCATCGCTGGCAGCCCTGAATTCCAGGTCTCCCCGGAACCTCTGAGAATTTACTCCATTGTATAGAACCAGCAGGTTTTGTTCGGTGGTTCCTTTTAAAGGTGACTGGCCATCGCTGGTAAGCACTTGGTATTTAGTTAAATCAGAGCCCAGCCGCTCCTTTTCCCCTCCGGAAGTCACCACAGTAAGTCTGCCGGGACTAATTCCGGTCAGCAAACCGTCACCGGATATTGTAAATATATTCCGGGCAAATTCTTTCAGCGCCACTGGATCGTCGAATCTCCCCATGCTTTCACCGTCCCTGACCAGTTCGATCTGCCCCCCGTCAAACCTGGCCTGCCACCTCTCCCCGGGTTTGGCCACAGCTATTTCCGACCCTGTTACCGCATCCAGCACACGATATTCACCGGCAACGGAAAAATCCTGAATAAGGCTCTTCATGGCCAGTCCAACTCTTATGTCTTTTAGCACTACGGAAACATCAGCGCTGGCTTTAATGGGAAGCCAAAACAACGCCACCCCCAGAAACAAAAAAAACAGCCCCGTTGATGGTGCCTTTACCAGTCTATTAACTAATTTTAAAATACTATGCTTGTACATGCTGTCGAAACCCCCAGAAGTAATGGTATAGAAGAACTATTTTACAACCAGGAATTTCGACATCAAGCAGATTTTTCCTTCTTTAATTATGACTTCAGAATATTTTTTGTTCCTTCCGGGAGATATGATGGTTATCTCCGGAAAAAAAGATTAACTATCAACGACAGCAGTATGCTCAGGATAATCATGGATACCACGGGAAAATAAAAGGTAAAATTACCTTTACGGATTAATATGTCACCGGGCAACCTCCCAAGGTTAAAAATCTTGTCTGAGAACATAAGCAAAAGCCCGGTTACAACCAGAATGAGCCCCAGGATAATAATAATTTTACCGATACCGCTGAGGGAATCCATATTGACCTCACACCAATCTCATTTTCCCGGCTTTTTATAATACCTTTCCTTTTCGCTATATATACAGCCACAGTACTGCTGCCGGTACATCCCCAACTCCCTGGACCGGGAAGCGGCCTCCTTGTAGCCGGGCCGGAAATCGGCATAATAAAAGGGAACACCGGTTTCCTCAGCCACCGCTTCGCCTATTTCCTTAATTAAGTCATGCTTTTGAAAAGGGCTTACCAGAAGAGTGGTGGAAAAGCAGTCGAACCTCCCCTTCCTGGCTACACCCGCAGCCCTCCGCAGGCGCATGGCATAGCAGTAAGAGCAGCGTACAGCCTCTCGATGTACCACGGAGCGCAAAAATTCTTCCAGAGGATAATCTTCATCTACAATCAGCCTGAAATCCTTTTCCCGGGCGTAATTCTCCAAAGTTTCCCGGCGGCGTATCCATTCACTGTAAGGATGAATGTTGGGGTTGTAATAATAGCCTGTCACATCCATGGCATCTTCTCTGATTTTATCCAGAGGGTAGATGGTGCAGGGTCCGCAGCAGGTATGCAGCAGTAATTTCAATTCATATCAATCCTTTTCGGGCCAAGGTATGCCCAGGTGCTTATAGGCCATAACGGTGGCAATCCTGCCCCGGGGAGTGCGGCTCAGCAAACCGAGCTGCATCAGGTAGGGCTCGTATACATCTTCAATGGTATCGGCTTCCTCCCCCACGGCGGCTGATATGGTATCAAGCCCCACCGGCCCTCCGTTGAACTTTTCAATGATTACATGCAACAAACGCTGATCGGTTTTGTCCAGCCCAAGAGGATCCACCTCAAAAAAATGCAGTGCCTCCGCCGCCACCCGGGCGTCAATTATTCCATCCGCCTTAATCTGGGCATAATCCCGGACTCTTTTTAGCAGCCGGTTGGCCACCCGCGGCGTACCCCGGGAGCGTCTGGCGATTTCCCGCGCCCCGGCGTTTTCCGTCCGCACTTTCAGTATTTCCGAAGCCCGGGTTATAATTTCCACCAGATCCTCCATGCCATAGAAATCCAGCCTGGAAATAACACCAAACCTGTCCCTCAGCGGGGAAGTCAGCAAGCCCGCCCTGGTGGTGGCGCCGATAAGGGTAAAGCGGGGCAGTTCCAGACGAATGGAGCGCGCCCCGGGCCCTTTGCCGATAATAATATCCAGGGCGTAATCCTCCATTGCGGGATATAAAATTTCTTCCACAGACCTGTTCAGTCTGTGAATCTCATCTATAAACAGTACATCCCCGGGACCCAGGTTTGTTAATATGGCAGCCAGATCCCCCGGTCTTTCCACCGCCGGCCCCGAGGTAATTTTAATACTTACCCCCAGTTCATTGGCTATGATATTGGCCAGGGTCGTTTTGCCAAGGCCCGGAGGCCCGAAAAGAAGGACATGGTCCAGGGCCTCATCTCTTTCCCGGGCAGCCCTGATGAAAATATCAATTGTTTCTTTTACCCTATTCTGCCCTATATATTCGGAAAGTCTACGCGGCCTCAGGCTGTTTTCGGATTCCATATCCTCATCCCTAAGAGTAGCCGATATCAGCCTGTCGTTAAAATTATTATTCAAAACCACCAACATCCCCCGGGTTGATTTTTTCCGGTATAAAAAGAATATCTATCATTGGTAAAATTATAAGTTGGGGACATTATTCGTTGGGGACATTCCTCTGAAAGAGGTGTGTCCCCTTACCTCTTATGGAGGTGTGTCCCCTGACCTTTTAAAGAGGTGTGTCCCCTTATCTTATACTTTTCTGTTGCCGGAAAGCCTTTTTAAGGACAGCTTGATTAAATCCTCTACGTTTGATTGTTCCAGTTCCCTGCCAGCCTCATGCACCGCCCGGAATGCTTCGGAGGAACCGTAGCCCAGGGCAATCAAGGCATTGACGGCGTCAGCAGTATCGTCTGCCTCTCTGGAAACGGCTGCTTGTTCTCTAACAGGCAGGCTAATTTTAGTGATTTTTTCCTTAAGCTCCAAAATAATTCTCTGGGCAGTTTTTTTGCCTACCCCCGGTGCCCTGCTAATCAAGGCGGCATTTTCAGTAATTACCGCAGAACTGAAATTTTCCGGCGTTATTGTGGAAAGTATCCCCAGGGCTCCCTTGGGACCCACCCCGCTGACTCCCAGCAGCAGCCTGAACAGTTCCAGAGCCTCTTCGGTATCAAAACCGAATAGGTTTATACCGTCCTCCCTCATGTGCATATGGGTGTACAGCACCACTTCCATGCCCATCCCCGGCAGGCGGGGTATTACTGACAAAGGCACCTGCAGCCTGTAACCCACTCCGTTGACATCCACAACCACAGTGTCCGCCTGCACTGCATAAAGACTGCCTTTAATAAACGCTATCACCTGAATTTAACCCCCGATCCGCCACAGTGGTAGGCATGACAAATGGCCACCGCCAAGGCGTCGGCCACATCGTCCGGACTGGGAGTTTCCCGCAGAGACAAAAGCGCCCGGACCATGAACTGTACCTGGCCTTTATCAGCCCTGCCTTCGCCCACCACAGCCTGTTTAACCTGCAGCGGCGTATACTCAAAAACCTCAAGTCCGGCCCGGGCCGCGCAAAGCATGGCCACACCCCGGGCATGACCCACTGTTAGGGCTGTACGTACGTTTTTATTAAAGAAAAGTTGCTCCAGGGCAAACTGTTCCGGAACTCTTGTATTAATAATATCATCCAACTGGTTGAATAGTTGTTTAAGTCTCAGTGACAGGGGTGTCTTGCTGTCGGTGGTTACTGCGCCGAAATCAATCACCTTAAAACGGTCCCGGCTGTAATCCAAAACCGCGAAACCGGTTATGGCAATTCCGGGATCCACCCCCATTATTATCATAAGCTACCTCTACTCTACAATTTCGTCCAGGTTTTCAAGCATGCTGTTAAGCATTGCCTCGTTCTCAAATTCCAGATGGGATTTCAGTTCTTCTTTAGCGGCGAGGTCAGT
>CBEULQ010000260.1:0-4806 GCA_965543975.1 uncultured Desulfocucumis sp.
TTAACCAAACAGACTGTTCAGTACGGTCAGATACTGTTTGTCGCTGTAGCCTTCCAGTACTATTGCCTTGTTGGGGCATTCACCGGCGCAAGTGCCGCAGCCCTGGCACATTACGGCTTCTATCTCAGCCTTATGCTCCTTGATTCTAGGGGCATTGAAGGGGCAAAGCCTTACGCAGGTAAGGCAGGCAGCGCACTTGTCCGGGTCAACTTTTGCCGTCAGGCCTTTGGATTCAAGATTCTTTCTACCTAGAACGGTGGATGCCCGTCCCGCCGCAGCCTTGGCCTGGGCGATGGTTTCCTCGACGTTTTTGGGGCCGTGGGCCAGGCCGGCCATAAATACCCCGTCCGAGGAAAAGTCCACCGGGCGCAGTTTCATATGCGCCTCCAGGAAGAAGGAATCAGCATTTAACGGTACTTTGAATATCTGGGACAGGCCGTGGTTGGTTTCCGGGGGTACCGTGGCCGAGGCCAGCACCAGCATATCCGCATTTAGTTTTATGTTGGTGTTAAGGATATGATCCTTAACCGATATCTGTAATAGCGTTTTGCCGTCCCTGTCAAACTGCTCCACCTGAGGTTTATCATCCGCCTCGTAGCGTATGAAGAATACGCCCTTGGACCTGGCTTCCCTGTAATAATCCTCGTTAAATCCGTATGTCCTGATGTCCCTGTACAGCACCACAATGTTGACGTCAGGGTTCAACTCTTTAAGCTTTAATGCCAGGCGCATGGTTTTGGTACAGCAAATCCTGCTGCAGTAGGGCCGGTGTTCCTCCCTGGAGCCGACACACTGAATCATTACTATATTTTTGGCATCCCTTAGCTGGGAAGAATTGGCGGCAATGGCCTCGTCCAGTTCCAGCTGGGTTATAACCCTGCTGTCCTGTCCATAAAGGTATTCTGTGGGTTTCGCCTCCTGTCCGCCGGTGGCGATTATGGTGGCCCCGTGTTTTATCGTCTCGCCGTTGGTCAGCCTGGTGCTGAAGTTTCCTATATAACCTGATACCTCGGCAACTTGGCAGTTTGTATATACCGAAATTTTAGGGTTGCTGTTAATACGGTCAATAACACTTTTGAGATATGATTGAATGTCTTCGCCGTTAAAGCCTTCCCGCAGTTTGTTGGCGATTCCGCCCAAACAGTGGGATTTTTCCACCAGATGCACCTGGTAACCCTGATCCGCCAGGCAGAGCGCGGAGTTCATGCCCGCAACACCTCCGCCTATAACCAGCGCTGCCGGGGTTACCTGAACAATAATAGGTTTAATGGGTTTTAGAGTGGCAGCCTTGCCCACCGCCATTTTTACCAGGTCTTTAGCCTTTTCTGTGGCCTTTTCCGGCTCTTGCTGGTGCACCCAGGAGCACTGGTCCCTGATGTTGGCCATTTCGAACAACTGTTTATTCAGCCCTGCTTCTCTCATGGTTTCCTGGAAGAGTGGCTTGTGGGTTCGGGGGCTGCAGGATGCCACCACCACACGATTGAGTTTCAGTTCTTCAACTAATTGTTTCATTGCCGCCTGGCTATCCTGTGAGCACACATACAGGCCTTCCTGGGAGTGCACCACGTTAGGGAGGGATTTTGCGTATTTCACCACGGAGGGTACATCCACTACGCTGCCAATGTTGATACCGCAGTGGCAGACGAATACTCCGATTCGCGGTTCCTCCAGCACGTCTTTTTCGACGGGGAATTCCTTTTCGGTAACCAGAGTATTGCGGGCCGGCGCCAGGTAGGTGGCGCAATCTCCCGCGGCGGCGCTGGCCTGCATAACAGTTTCCGGTATGTCTTTGGGACCGCTGAAAGCTCCGGCAACGTAAATACCTTCTTGGGAGGTTTCCACCCCGGTGAGTTCTTTAAGTTTGCAGAAGTTATAGTGGTTCAGTTCCAGGTTCATTATGCCGGCCAGCTTAAAGGCGTCAGAAGCGGGTTTAAGTCCAACGGAAAGAACCACCATGTCAAAGTCTTCGTCAGTTATTTGGCCATCCGGTGTCTGGTAGCGCAGGCGCAGATCCTTGCTTTGCTGCAACTCTTTGACAGAAGAAATCATGCTTTTGATATAACGGACGTTGTAATCGTTTTTAGCACGGTTGTAATATTTTTCGAAATCCTTACCGAAAGCCCGCACGTCAATGCAGAATATAGTAGAGTCTAATCCGGGAATGTGCTCCCTGGCAATCATGGCTTCCTTGGTTGCGTACATACAGCATACCGAGGAGCAGTAGCCCTGGCCGTTACATATATCCCGGGAACCCACGCACTGTATGAAGGCGATTTTTTTTGGCTCCTTACCGTCAGAGGGCCTTATAACGTGGCCCTGGAAGGGGCCCGAGGCACTCAGTATACGTTCAAACTGCAGGCTGGTGATTACGTTGTCATAATTACCGAAACCGTATTCCCCGCGGATTTCTGCGTCAAACAATTCAAATCCCGAGCAGAGAATAACCGCCCCAACCCGGAGGTTTACCAGTTCCTCCTGCATGCCGTGATCGATGGCGTCCACCGGGCAGGCGTCCGCGCATTTGCCGCAGGCTTTGGGATTTTTAAGCTTCAGGCATTTGCCGGCGTCTATGGTATAGGCGTTGGGATAGGCCTGGGGATACAGTTTGTAAATGGCCTTCCTGATGCCCAGGTTCTGGTTAAAGCCGTCCTTCACCTTCACCGGGCATTCTTCCTCGCAGCTTCCGCAACCAAGACATTTACCGGCGTCTACGAAACGGGGATGTTTCTTTACGGTTACCTGGTAGTTCCCGGGCTCTCCTTGTAAATCCACCACTTCCGACATGGTTAACACTTCAATATTGCGGTGCCTGCCGCATTCCACCAGCTTGGGGGATAGTATGCACATTGAGCAATCGTTGGTGGGGAAGGTTTTGTCAAGTTTGGGCATGGTTCCCCCGATGGCCGGGGTTTTCTCTACAATGTACACCTTGTAACCCATTTCCGCCAGGTCGAGGGCGGACTGCATACCACTGATGCCGGCCCCCACCACCAGAACGGCGCCTGTTTTATTTGAAGCAGTTTCCTGGTTATTGTTCATAGAAGCTCTTCCAACCTCCGTCCCCCAGGAGGCCGTTGAAAAACTGCGCCTGGCTTTGTTAGGCTTGCTGCCCAGTGCTCACGTACGCGCCTGTACGCTCCGCGCTGGCCAGCTTCGCCTTTCGCGCCATGCTTGTTTTTGAACGGCCTCAGATATAATTTTTTCAACATTCTCCCGGGTTAGCACGCCAGAGAAAGCGCGCGAAGCAGCGGTAGCGGGTCGACCAGGTGTTTTACCAACCAGTTTTTACTGTCCGGCAGGTCCAGGGCGATACCGATAAGTTCAGTGAAATAAAACACCGGCAGGCCGCTCATGCGGGTTTTTCTGCGCATTTCCAAGTTAGATTGGCACAGTGGACAGGCGGTCACCAATGCCTGCGCTCCGGCTTCTTCCGCCATGTCCAGTATTCTGGAGACCCATTTTTCTACCGTGGCGCTGGCAGTCATTGACAGGCTGGCTCCGCAGCAGTCTGTTTTGTAAGACCATTTAACCGGGGATGCTCCCAGGGCTTTCACCAGGTTATCCATGCTCATGGGGTTTTCCGGGTTGTCAAAGCACATTATCCCGGGCGGGCGAACCAGCAGGCAGCCGTAATAACAGGCTACCTTAAGCCCCCGCAGAGGTTTTGTCACCTTTTCCGCCACGGCCTTCGGTCCAAGCTTATCCGCTATGGCTTCCAGGAGGGACATGACATTGATTTCGCTGGTATATTCAAATTCGATTATGTCCTCTATCTTCTTACGCATTTCATCGTTGGTTTTCAGGGTGTGGTCGGTTCTCTTCATGCGGTTGTAACATGCAGCGCACGGGATTGCAATATCCAGCCCGGCTTTCTGGGCCTGGGCAAGATTCTGGGCCGGCAGGGTAAGGGCCAGCATTTGATTTGTACTGTGGGCGGATGTTGCCCCGCAGCAAATCCAGTCATCCAATTCTTTCAATTCAATCCCCAGGGCTTTGCATACAGCCATGGCGGAAAAGTTATATTCCTTGGCGGTGGCTTCCAGGGAACATCCGGGATAGTATGATAGTTCCACTCGTTAACGCCTCTCTTTCCACATCTCCTGCTCTGTCATTAGCTACACGGTAAGTTGCCTATAATCAAGGTTGACCGATATCATTCGGCGCACCTTTCAAAAATCTGCTTAACCTTTTCCTTTGCCTTGATTCCCTTTGTAAAAATTGGCATTTTGCCCTTGGTAAACATGGCCAGCCCAAAATCGAGATCTGAGAAAAAATCCCCGGTTTTAATCTTGTAATTTGCCATCATCATTGCTTCATTGACGCGCCCCATTGTTTTTACACTATTAAGGAAAACGTTGTTGAAAATATTGATATTCTTTACACTGATAATACCTGTTTCCATCGCGGTTTCCTTAAGGGCATCCATCAACTCGGAGATGTCTATGCCGTTGGGACAGCGGGCCCCGCAGGTTTCACAACCCGAACAGAGCCAGATGCTGTTTGATTTGAGCACCTCTTCCTCAAGTCCCAGTTGCACCATTCTTAATATCTGGTTTGGAGTATGGTCCGCGTCCGCAGCCATGGTGCATCCACTGGCACATTTCTGACATTGGAAACATAGCTCAATGGGCTGACCGCTTTTTTCTCTAATTTTTTTAAATAACGAGCGATTCCCGTTAAAAGAAATCTCCACTTCCGACAGCTCCTTCCTGGTTATATATCTTTAACTTGTCTGGAAAAGGTTGTGGCAATGAATATTGTCGGTTAATGTCTATGTATGGGTAATAATAATTTTAGATGTGGAAT
>CBEULQ010000261.1:0-4790 GCA_965543975.1 uncultured Desulfocucumis sp.
TTTTGAAAATGAAATGGACCTCATCCACTACCTCTTTACGGCTACTAAAATTCTTAAACAGCAGTATTTTTCTAAAGGGATTTCCTTTCTCCAGGGAATAGGTGTTGTACTTGTCAAGGAACAATTCCGGCTTTGCCTGCCTGAACCTGTATATGCTCTGCTTAACATCCCCCACCATGAACACATTGGGCTTATCCGTGTCCACCCTGGAAACCATGTTTATCATTATTTCCTGTATCAGGTTGCTGTCCTGATATTCATCCATAAGAATTTCAGCATAACGCTTTCTGTAGCCCAAAGCTGCCTTTGAGGGTCTAATGCCTCCATGTTCATCCTGTTCGGCAAGTATTTCAAGACAGAAGTGTTCCAGGTCATTAAAATCCACCACCGACTTTTGGCTTTTTTTTGCGGCGTATCTCTCGCTAAAATCCGACACCAGTGCTGCAAGGCACTTCATCATCGGGTACATGGCTTTCATGTCATTTAATATTTCAGCGGAACCGGCGGTAAATGTTTTTTCCTTAATTGTCTTGATCCGGGCCTTCACGTCCTCCCGGATTTTTTTAACATACTCCTGTTTTTCCTTGTCGGCATCCTTGCCTGCGGAAGGCAGGCGCCTAAATTCCAATCTTTGCAGCGCTCCATAAACCGTATCCCATTTTGTATTGCTTTCAGCTGCGCAAACCTTTAACAGGGCGTCCAGGTTGGACAGGTCCTCCCGGTAAACGTTCAAATATTTTTCAAGACCTGACGCATGCTTTAAAATATCCACCGCGCGGGTCATCATTTCTTTTAAACCTAGAAGCTCAAGCATGACGGAATCAAGCAGCACCCGTCCCCATGGTGTTTCTCCAAAATCCAGCCCAGGAGGCACATTGAAACCTTCGGTCATTTCCTCAAACCATTTTTCCGGCCATGGACTGCTCTGGATAAAGCTATACAGGTTCAGCACCATATCCTG
Organism: uncultured Desulfocucumis sp.; assembly: GCA_965543975.1. Lineage (GTDB taxonomy): Bacteria > Bacillota > Desulfotomaculia > Desulfotomaculales > Desulfocucumaceae > Desulfocucumis. The sequence continues at coordinate 962 of CBEULQ010000261.1, forward strand.
TAAAACCTGGTCATCCCTGTTCCCGCCATAGCACTCCAATAATTCAAAGAAATCCTGATTTCCGGATTCTTTTTCATATTGATCCTCGAACAGTTCATTCAAAACCTCCAGCTTCATCAGTGCGGCTTCGGTTTCATCGGTGATCCGGAAACCGGGATCGATATTGATACACTGAAAATTGCTGCGGATCACCTCTAAACAAAATGAGTGGATGGTGGTGATGCTTGCTTTATTTAATAAGGTCAACTGCCTTTGAATATTTTTTGATTCGGGATTTTTCTCCAAAACCGACGAAATGGCTTCTGCAATTCTCTCCCTCATTTCAGTGGCAGCCGCGTTGGTAAAGGTCACCACCAGCAGTCTGTCTATATCTATAGTATTTCCGGAGTCTGTTATCTTCCGGATGATTCTCTCCACCAGCACGGCGGTTTTACCCGCGCCCGCAGCTGCGGCCACCAGAAGGTTACAGTCTTTTTCAGTTATGGCGTCCCATTGTTCACCTGTCCAATTGGTGTTTTCCTTCATCACATTTTCCACCTTTGTCAAACCAAACAATTTTCGCAAATCTTCCGGCGCGAGTCATATCATCAGTTGCCATCTTCAGCCATCAGGCTCCAAACCTCTGCATCCTCCCGGTCATAAAAAGGCCTGAAGGAGTTTTCTTCCCTGGCGGCATCAAACTGGCACACCGCGGAAAAGCCGCAATATTTGCAGGATGTGATACCTTTTTTCTTGTATGGTTTGATAGAAACATTTCCTTTCATGATCTCCTCACACAGGCCTTTTAAAAGCTTTTTTACATATATCCGGAGCATCTTGAACTGCTCCAGGGAAGCTGCTGAGGATTTGCCCAGTACATCTCCCTTATTGATTCTCGCCGGGATAATCAGCGAAGCCCCTTCAATGGCGTTATCCATTTCCCTGATGAGCTTCACGTCCGCCAGCAGCAATCCCTTCATTTTAAGCTGCTTCATGATGGCCTGTTCGATTTCCTCTTCGGAGATTTTACCAGTTCCCTTTACCATAGGGTCATCAATCCGGAAGTACAACACGCCTCCCGGAAGAACAGGCGGTGAGATATCCATTTCGCTGCTTTCCCGGATGGCATCCAGATAGGTGACTAACTGAACCTGAAGGCCGTAAAATACATCCGACAGCTTAAAAGCCTTGCTGCCCGATTTATAGTCTATAATCCGGAGGTAAGTGCCTTCTACCGTTTTCAGGGCATCCACCCTGTCAATCCTTCCGGTCAAATATATCTTTTCACCTGACTCCAGCTCAATGGTAATAGGGGGGAATTTTTCATCATTTCCAAAGTCTATTTCATAACCGATGGGATTAAAGCCGCCGCGCCGGATATGCCCGGCAATGAGCCAGACGGCTCTTGAAATAACCCTCTTCAGCCTTAAAGCAAGGGCCGTATATCTTTTTGAGCCGGACAGACCTGCACCCTGCATCTTTTCCAGCATTTCATCCACAATTCCGGAAACTTTTTCCACACACCATTCCCGGTCAAATTCCCTCCAGGAAATGTTTTGTTCGGCAACCTGCCTTGAAAATTTTTCAATAACGGCATGCATAAAGGTGCCTACGTCAGGCGGACTCAAACGGTATATTTTTCGTTCCCTGGCGCCCAGTCCATACTGAACATAATAGGCAAAGGGACAAGCCGTATATTTCTCCAGCCTGGACACGCTGGAATAGGCAGGGTCTCCGTAAAGCGGGGCAATTTTGTCCCTGCTGACCGGATGGGCAATGTTTTTATACTGTAAGGCAAAGCATGCGGACTGACATTTTGCCTGCCAGTCCCCCTGCGCGGCAAACCACCGGTATACTTCCCGCCACAAAGGCCGTATGTCCTTTCCATCCGCTTTCTGCCGCAGGGCCGACACCATATGTTTAAAGGCCGGAATCTTTCCAGTCACCAGTTCCATTTCATCCTTATCCGATTCAGGTTTTAGAATATTGCTGGCCTCGGTGATTGCCGGAAACAGCTTCCTAAGCCTGGATATAATCATTGATGGCCGCATGGTCCGTCCTTCATGGTCGGCGATAGGCCAACTCAACCTGAGGCAGCTTCCCGGGGTGGTCAATGCCCTGTATACCAGGTATTGTTCGTCAAAGGCCTTTGTCCTTGCATCACCGGCCAACTCAATACCGGCTCTGTTCAGAACCGCCCTGTCCAGGTCTGAAAGAATACCTTCTTCAACTGCCGCGGAAGGGAATACGCCGTCATTGGCCCCAAGGATATATAAGGCTTTTACCTCATGGCTTTTGGAACGCTCCACACTTCCCACCAGCACCTGGTCAAGGGAAGCGGGAATCAGTCCAAGCTTGTATTCACAAAGACCTATCCCGAGGATATTTGAAAACCTTTTTATTCCAAAGGTTTCATCTCCCATAACCTCAACCGTCTGGTCAAATACTTCCATTAAAATATTCCATACCTGGGAGTACTCATTGGCAAGGCTCAGCTTCCCGCTCTTTCTGAATTGGTCAATACATGATTCAATTCTCCCGGGCACTCCGATGGTCAAAAGGAAATCATACAAAGCGCCGCATATTTCAGAGGCTTTTTTTCTGCCCCTGGTTTTCTTTCGAAATTCCAGCAACGGCCCGCTGATATAATATCTGACTTTATTGATTTCCTTTAGCGCTGTGTCTTGAAAACTTAAGTCTTCACCGGGAATCAGGCCGGGGCTCATATTCCAATCCTGCTCACTGGTCCAGCGGCTTCCCCGGATGCCGCAGGCAAGAACATAGTTTTCAAGCCGGTCCATACTGCTCCTGTCCACGCCTGTCAAACCGGTTTTCAGGTAGCGGAATACTGCTTCATAGGACCAGTTCTCATTGAAAATGTCCAGCATAGACATAATCAGCCGCACCAGTGGATGATTTGTGACATCTATTTTTCTGTCAATAAAACAGGGTATCCCGTACTCCGCGAAGATAACTTCAATGGGCCGCTCATAGGCCGCCAAATTTCGCACCATAACAGCAATGTCACGATAGCGCATGCCCCTGTCCCTGCACAACCGGACAATATCCCTTGCGGCAGCTTCAATTTCCGAGAATATATTGACCGAGGAAAACAAAGAAATATCCCGGGTTTTTTCCCGATAGGTTTTATATGGATAGGCGTTAATATTCCGCTCAAGGTGAGCAAGCTCCGGACTGACTTTAAACCGGAACAATGGTTGCTCATCTAAAAAGACTGAAGCTTCTACCTTAACATCAGTTTCTTTGGCAATTTTTTTGAATTTCCTATAGGTTCTATGCACCACAGAGAATACACCGGTTCCGTCAGAGTTCCCTTCTCCCTCCAGGCTGTCGGTGCACAAACTGATATTGACCCGTTCAGCTTTTTGCAAAAGCTTAGCAATCACTGTGTATTCCTGTGGAGTAAACCCCGCAAAACCGTCAACCCAAATTTCCGCACTGTCATACAGCGTAGTGGAGTTAAGCTTTTCCGAAGCCAGGGTCAGGTCGTCATCCGAATCCCTGTATCTCTCTGCGATGGTCTTCTTAAAAGCTGCATAAAAAAAATTCAGTTCCATCAGTTTGTCCTTCAACGGGTTGTCTTCCTGAAAGCTTTTGCTCGCATTTTCCAGGGCTTCGGGTGTTATATTGTACCGTTTGAATTCAGTGATCAAAGTAGACAGCGTTTTTACAAAACCCTGCCGGTCTGCCGATTTGGAAAAAACCTTAAAACTGTCCCTCATTTTGTCCAGTATTCTGTACATAATCATGGATTTTCCCGCAGAATGGATGTGGGGATAGGTGATCCCCCCCACATCATTGAATATCCTAAAGGCCATGCGCCGAAAGC
>CBEULQ010000262.1:0-4788 GCA_965543975.1 uncultured Desulfocucumis sp.
GTTATTGTCTTTTGCAATTCGTTACTGTAGTTAATTTTCAGGATAGGGTTTCGAGCTTTACAGCCTGTTTATCTCCGGCCTTCGAGGACGAGGTCTTACAGCTGTTAGCGAGATAATAAGTGGAGTTAATTCATTTAATCTAAAGAGTTTGCAATTCTTACTCTTTGTTTAAATAGTGATATTTCCCTATACCCCGCATCCCTCAACAAATCCAGCGCCAAATCGAAACCCTGGCCCACCTGCTCCGGTTTATGCGCGTCGGAGCCTGTGGTCACGGGAATCCCCTTCTTTCTGCACTCACTTAAAAATTCCCTGGCGGGATATATTTCCCCCACCGGCGCTCTCAAACCGGCAGTGTTCACCTCCAGGCACACCCCCGACTCGGCAAGGATAAGGGCTGCACTCCGGTATAATTCCAACGGCAGCCTGTCGGGCCGGTAGCCGAATTTTTTAATTAAATCCGGATGAGCAATTATATCGAATATGCCGGACCTGGCTGCCCAGCAAAACTGGTCAAAATAAATTTCATAAATTTCATTAATGTTTCTGTTTTCATATTCATACACCAGCCCGGGATTGTCAAATCCCCAGCCGTCGATATAGTGAACCGACCCGATGACATAATCAAAAGGATAGGATAATAAAATTTCCTTTAACGGTTGCTCCCAGCCAGGTATGAAATCCGCCTCCAACCCCAGGCAGATATTGATATCCGGGTTTTCCTCCCGGAGCCTGAGAACTTCTTGCACATAACAGGACAATTCATCCTCCGCCATGGCAAGATCAGGGTCCCTCTCCCCCTCCGGCAGCCAGTACATGGGAACGTGATCGGCAAAACCAACCTCTTTCAGTCCCCGTTTGCGGGCCTGGGCAACATATTCAGCCATATCTCCGGCGGCATGGCCGCAACGGCTGGTATGCCAGTGATAATCAGGCAGCATTTCCCGCCATCTCCTTTACCATGTCACCTATCTGGCGAGCAAGGTTGTATATCCGTTCCGCCAGTTCCGGTTCCAGCAAGCCGGTGCCGCAAGCCGGTGTGATAATAGATTGGTTAAGCAGAAGACTCCTTTCGATACCCCTCTGACTCAATTCGCCCCAAATATCCTCCAGTCTGGCCAGCAATGTGGCGGGATTTTCCTTATAAGCATCGTCGTTTGTGGGTACAATTCCCCAGGCCATTACGCCTCCCTTTTCAAGGTATTTTTTCAGACCTTGGGCAAAGGGCAGAAGTGAAGATGCGAAGTTGAAAGTATCCAGGTTAATAATTTCAAGGTTGCTTTCAAATAATATGGACCAGTCGATGGCGTCACAGGAGTGAACCCCCGCCATGGCACCAGCCTGGTGTATTTGCTGGAATATTTCATTTAAATCCTTAATCACCATTTCCCTGGTTATGGTAATATGGGTGGAAGTTCCACAGGCGCCTATACCAGGTTCATCCACAAAAATTATGGCCGGCCGCCCCAGGGAAGCCAGTTCCTTTGCTTGCCACCGGGCGTGCATGGCCAGGGTTTTAATCAGTAAGTCCTTTAACTGCTCCTGGTAATAAGCCAGATTTCCCTTGGCGTCCTTCAACTGAAAACCTATGGTTAAAGGCCCGGCCAAATGTCCTTTGTAGTATAGAGCTTCCCGGGAAGGATTCTGGCGGAAGTATTCCATATAAGCAAAAAAACCCGCCGCTGCTTCCCGGGGTAACGCAAAGGCATCAATAGACTTTTCATCGCCGCTTTCCGCCTGCAGGTAAATGGTATAAAAATCGGTCAGTTTCTCCGGCCAGGAAGGGTTTTCGGTATCAAATACCGCATTATCCCCCTTCAGTGATATCAAGCCTGTATTAACCAGCGGGGTCAAAAATTGAAATACAAAACCCTCTCGTGTACCCCGCCTTGGCAACTGGGGCCAGTGAGGAACCTCGGGCATATTTTTAACAATTAACGGAAGGGCCGGTTGGGGCTCGGCAAAGGGAAGACTACCGATTCCCGTAACCAGTCCGGCCGGGGAAAATTTCATATAAATCCCTCCGGTGTAATTAATAGTTCTAATATTATATCCCAGCATTGCAATGGCCGTAAATAAGTACGGGAAAACATAGTCGGGGAATTCCTTCCGAAATGGTTAAGAATATAAAAGAAATAACCGGGCCTACGGAGCCCGGTTATTTCTCAGTTTTAAAACAGTTTACACAAGCATACGATAAGGATAATAATCAGCAACAGCAGAAAGAAACCGCCAACAAAAATCACTACCACCGGGCTTCTCCAACTTAGATTAATAGTATCAGACATAGCTCTCCACCTTCCTTTTTTCCACCATATTATGAAAGGTAAGGCGGTTTAGCTACCGGAAAAGGACATTTTACCGTTTTGCCCCGTGCCCGGCCACTGCTTCCAGATATACCTTACCGGTTTCGTAGGCAATATGCTTCCAATCATATCTCGTCAGCACCTTCTTCATTGCCCGGAGGGAAAAATTCCTGGCCAGATCCTCGTTTATCAGCAGTTCACAGGCAAAACTGGCTAGTAAATCAGCCCGCCCGGGCTGCACTTTGTATCCTTCGACCCCATGCTCTATTATCTCCCCCAGACCGCCGGTATCCGAAATAATCATGGGCACACCCGCGGCCATGGCTTCCAGGGCTACTATGCCAAAAGGCTCGTATATACTGGGAAACACAGCGAGATCCGCCCCGGCAAGTATTCTGTTCCTGCCGGTGTCGTCAACAAAACCTACAAATTTAACTCTATGGTCAATCCCCAGATCCCGGGCTTTTTGTTTCAGTTCTTCCTCATATGGCCCGCGACCCGCCACCAACAGGCACGCTCCCGGGATTTCGCGCAATATCAAGGGAAAAGCCTCCAGCAGAATTTGCAGGCCTTTTTCCGGAACCAGCCTGCCCAAAAAAATTATATTTCCCCTTCCGCCCTGATTACACCTAATAGCCTGGTCTCTGTCAATAACTAAATTTTCCATTTTAACCCCATTGGCAATAACCCTGATTTTATCAGGGCCGGCTCCAAAGAGCTGGCTTACCTCCCGGGCCATGTAAACACTGCAGCAAATCACCCTGTTCGCCCTGTTTACCAGGGCATTTTCAATACTATTGATGCTTTTTTGCAAATCCGAAAACAATCCCCGGTTACGTCCGTATTCCGTGGCGTGAATGGTAACCACCAAAGGTATATCGGTAATGGAAGCCATTGTTTCAGCGGCGTCTCTCACCAGCCAGTCGTGGGCATGAATCAAGTCGAAATAACCCCGTCCCAGACCAATTTCCTCCGCTATTCTAACCATACCCGCATTCAACTGCTGCAACCACTCAAGAAACTCCGAAGCCGAAAGTTCGTCGGGGTTTACCCGGTGAACATGTACTCCTTTATCAAACTGGTAGAGTGGAGTTTCCGCTGCTGGACAGGTGAGCACGTGAACCTCCAGCCCAAGGGCGGCCAGCGCCCCGGACAAGTCGTATACATGACGGGAAAGCCCGCCCACGGTACGGGGAGGATATTCCCAGGACAATATTAAAACCCTCTTTAATTTATCCCGGAATATTTCCGGACAAATCCTGTTATAACCGAAAACCCTGAAATCAATCAGTGGGAAAATATTATTCCGTTGTTCCAGCCATTTCAGATACTGTTCATCAATCCCTACGGATTCAAGTTGCTCAACCAGTTTATTAAAATTCGCCAGGTGCATTTTAACCCGGGATGCAGCATACTGTACAGTGGTTTTCTGTTTAAGTATAAAGGCCCAGTCACTGCTCTGGGCCAAAAGCAGTTCTCTCCCGGCTTGATTGAGTACCCTCTCCACCATACCTGAAGCCCCGGGATAGAGGTCGGCCAGTTCGGTCATCTTTGCCTCGGCCCTGTGTTGATGGCGGTAGATCCAGTCGTTTTCCGGATTAAGCCAGACAAAGCTGTAGCCTGCTTCCCCCCAACTGCTCATGGGAAGCTCGGCCTCCTGATTTTCAGGATGCAACCCCAGATAATCACCGGGGGTTATCATTTTCAGGCTTTCACTGTCTGCCGCGAACCGGCAGAGTTTCTCCAGCCAGACCGGCCCCTCGTACCACCAGTGGCCAAAAAGTTCCGCATCATAAGGGGAAACCACCAGGGGCAGACGGTCTTCCATGAAAACCGACGCAGTCTCAAACTGGCGGAGTCGGGCAAGCAAGAAATGTGCGGCGTCTTCAGCCGCCCTGGCTTCCGCCCGCAGGGGTTCGTATGGTTCTTTATCAATACCGTCACCGGTAATACGGTAATATTTAAACCCTGTATCCACCCTTATTCCGGCAGGCAACGAGGGATTCAGGTAATCCAAATCCAGGTCGTAACCTATGTCCCGGTAAAATTCACGGTAATCAGCATGTCCGGGGTAGCCAATCCGCCTCTCCCAAACCTGCCGGGAACTTTCCGGGTCCCGGCCGAAAGCAGCCACCCCTGAACTGCAGTGAAGAGGAGCATAAATGCCATATTCCGGCCTGGGGATGGCCCCCAGTATACCATGGGTATCCACAAAAAAATAAGCTATGCCGCATTCCTTTAACAGATCGTCAACGCCCTGTATGTATCCACACTCAGGCAGCCAGAACCCCGGCGGAACATTACCGAAAATACTGCTGAAAACTTCAATTCCGTTGTAAATCTGGGATCTCCTTGCTTCCGGCCGCTTGATTAAAGGCAGGTAGCCGTGGGTGGCGCAGGTAGTTATCAGCTCTACCTTGCCAGCATGCATCAGTTCCCTAAAGGGCCGGGTCAAGTCACCCTGATGTAGAAGAAAGAAATC
>CBEULQ010000263.1:0-4787 GCA_965543975.1 uncultured Desulfocucumis sp.
AAGGATCCACCGCCTCTGTTGCTCCCCGCGGCCCCGGCGGTTACGATGATCCTTCCCATCATTAAGTCGAAAGGAGAATTAACCCATGGATAATGAAAAATTCCAAGAACTGGTATTGCAACAACTCCAATCACTTAACGAAGGACAAAAATCTCTAAACATACGCATTGACAACATGGAAAATCGCATGGGCAATATGGAAGAAAGCATGGGTAGCATGAACTCACGCATGGACAATCTGGAAAAATCACAAAACACCCTGGCGGCAGAATTGATGGCCGTTAAAGCAGACGTAAAAGAAGTAAAAACCACTGTAACCAAGCTTGAGGATGATATAACGCCAAAAATTGGGGCTTTGTTTGACGGTTATCGCCTGCGCGGCGACCAGATTGAGAATCTGCGCCAGCATATGGATGAGCGATTTAATAGCATTGAAGCTGATACCCGTTATCTGGTGTCCAAGGTTTCAATGCTGGAAAAAATGGCAAAATAGCCTCGCAATTTCAGTCTGGTATTCCCATGTTTTATTAAGCTTTCTTGCGGCAGGATTTTTAGCGGCTAAATAGAATCCTTCTATAGGACAATAACAAGGAGGTATTTTTGATGGATAACACCATTGCGGCATATTTCAGCATCATAGCTGCCATACTGGTGGTTGGCGGAATTTTATATCAGGTCAGGCACTATGATTCCGTGGAAAAAGCCCCCAAACAAATTACCCCGTCCCACGATCATCATCATTGATAATGGCGCTGCTGGCGCCTTTTTCATTATAACCATAGCCCGCCTGTAAAAATTAGGGGTAGGCCGCTTCTATCAAGCTGCCTGCCCCCTTTTTCCGTTATTTCAATGCTCTTTCCAGAAATTTTTTTCTCTTCTCCGCGGAGTGACGGTCCACCGTGGTGAAAGCCAGGGCCCCGGTGGGGCAGGCTTTTACGCAGGCCGGGACTCCAGTGGCATTTAGGCAGTTGCGGTCGCATTTGACCGCTTTCTTTTTTCCGTTCTCCGCCCTGATGATACCGTAGGGGCAAACCATCACGCACATCCAGCAGCCGGTGCAGGGGGCCTCTCCTCCCTGGTTGGTGACGACTCCGTCAGGGTTCCGGTGCATGGCACCGGTAATACAGGCGTCTATGCACGGCGCGTCCTCACAGTGCCTGCAGTTCAGGGGCACCTTGCTGCCGCCGGACTGGTTGACGAATATCCTTTTCAACGGGGCTTCCCCGCCCAGAACCGCTCCGAAAAGGCTTTTCGCCAGGCTGTGGGCCGTGGCACAGGCCAGTTCGCAGGAGTGGCAGCCCAGGCAGCGTTCGTAATTTATCAGCAGTTCCCTGGTCATGTCACCCCTCCTTATTCCCACTCCCGGGTAGGCAGTCCCAGCCCGGACCGTCTTTCCTGAATGGCCGCGAATATGGCTCCGGCTGCTTTATACGGATCGGTTTCAACCATAAAATAGCCGCCAAACAGGTCCTTAACTCCTTCCGTAAGCACGGAGGTTACCAACCGGCTGCCCAGCACCGGGGGTATCACGCCCAGGTGAACGGGCAATCCGATGGCCATGGCATAGGTGCCTATGGAAACTGCCTTTTCTGTTTTGAACTCCGGAGCGCTGGCCACCACGGGCAGTTTGTTCAGATCCACACCCAGTCTGTTGGCAACCGCCACTGCCAGGTCCACCGCCCTGCTGTTGTCCACACAGGAACCCATGTGCAGCACCAGGGGCAGGGGGCCGCCCAGGCCGTTGGCCTCGCCTATGGCCGTCAGCACCGCTTTCAGGCCGGGTCCTGCGTATTCCTGGGTGGCCTCGGGGGTGAGATAGCCATGGCGGGCATAAGCGCCGGCTCCGCAGCCGGTGGCCAGCAGCAGCACGTCCCTGGCTGCCAGTTCCCTGGCAATCACCAGAAAGCTGTCGTCCTGGGGAACCTTCACGTTGTTGCAGCCCGCCAGGAGCACCACGCCCTGCAGATTGCCCGCCGCCAGGCTGTCAATAACGGGTTTGAGGGGATCAGCGGCGTCCAGTTTGGAAAGAGCCTGAACAATGGCCTCTACGGAAAAGCCCGCCACCACCTTGCTGCTGGCGGAGGGGATATTCACCGGCCTGCCCTTCCGTACCTTAAACTGCTCTATGGCAACGGATATAATCTCCCGGGCCTTTTCAGCGGCGTTTTCCTCATGCACTCCCAGGTGGGTGGCTCCGGTTATCTTCGCCATATCCATGGTGGTAATAAGCTTAGTTCCGGTACACTCCGCCACCCCGGCCAGGGATGGATACACGCACTGGTAGTCCACCACCATGGCGTCCAGCGCCCCGGTGAGCATGGGCATTTCCTGGGAAATGGAGTGAGTCAGAGCAGGAACCCCGTGTCTCATAAGAATTTCATTGCCGGTGCAGCAGACGCCCATCAGGTTGATGCCCTCCGCCCCGGCCGACCGTGCCTGCTCTTCCATTTCCCGGGCCACCTGTACGATTATGTCGCTCAGAACCGGGTTGTGCCCGTGCAGGGCTATATTCACCGATTTTTCCTTCATAACTCCCATATTGGCCTGGCTGAACACCGGTCCCGGAGTACCGAACATTATATCCGCCAGGTCAGTGGCTAAATGGCTGCCTGCATAATCGGCTATGGCGCAGGAAACTCCGGCCAGCAAAAGGTTCACGGGGTCGGCGTCCACCCCCAGGTGGGTTCTGTGCAGCATATCCACAATGGTATTCTCTATGCCGGTGGGCATAGTACCGAGCTTTTCAAAGGTTTCATGGCGCCCCCCGGTAAGAAAGGCTTGCGCCCATTTAAGCGGCTCTTCACCCTCCACAAACTGTTCCAGGGCCATGGCCATGAATTTATCAGCCAGTTCTTCCAAGGGAAGTCCTGAGTCCAATCCCACCCTGGCGGCCAGCACCCGGAGCTTGGCCTCGTCCTTCACCCCATATGCCGGCGCCTTGCCTTCCAGGCCCTTTTTCAATGCATGGGCCAGGTGCTTGGCATGGCCGGAGTGGGCCGCTGCACCGGCGGCAATGGCTCTGACCAGGTTACGGGCCACAATGGTGTCCGCGTTTGCCCCGCACACCCCGCGGTCAGGGCCGTCACCATAAGGGTTGATACGGCACGGACCCTGTGTGCAGTTGCGACAGCACACCCCCAGTTCACCAAAGCCGCACTGGGGCTGCTGAGCATGGTAGCGGTCCCATACTGTTTCCACTCCCCTTTCTTTAGCCACACTAATCATCTGATTAACTGCAGTATCCCTGGATTTCATTGTCCTCCTCCTCACCGGTAAATTCAAATCCCGAAGATATATCATGGGCGCAAACGCTGCCCTCCAAAAGCCTTTGCCGCAATGCGGACGGTACCGTCCGGCGGCTTTTTATCAGCGCAGTGTAAATTCCCGCTTTTCCCACGTCGCCCAGTAAAATGAATCCCACCAGCCTCCCGCCGGTAAAAACAAGGCGCCGGTAAGCTCTACCCTGGCGGGTTATGCTGGCGTATTCCTCTTCCCCGTCCCGTGCACCCACGGAGATTATCGGCAGATCCCCGAACTGGGCCGAGTTCATACGGGTTATTGGTCTGGGATAAGGCCTGGATATGCCCGCCATGTTATACGCGGCATATCTCCCCTGCTCCACCGCCAGGGGCCAGAGCCCTGAAGGCGTTGGACGGCCGGTGATAAAATCCTCCACCTCTATACAGTCACCGGCGGCGTATATTCCCGGCAGACTGGTCTGCAGCTGCCTGTTAACCTTTATTCCGGCACCGACGGCGCCGCCTGCCTTATTCACCAGATCAACATTGGGGCGAACACCCTTGCCCACAATGACAACACCGGCTTCCATTTCCCCGCCGTTATTCTCGAGTAATCCTCCCAGCGTCCCGCCTCCGCCCGAAGGAAGAAACCGTTCAACCCGGGTATTAAATACAACATTAATACCGATCCCCTTTAACTCCCGTTCCAGCATAGCAGAACCTGTTTCATCCAATTGGCGGGAAAGCAGCCCGGGGCTGCCTACCAAAACAGTAACATTAGGAACCAACTTTTTAAGCGCCAGGGCGCCCTTTAACCCTACCAGGCCACCGCCGCACACCACCCCGCTGCGGGCGCTGCGCGCCGCCTCCGCTGCGGACAAGGCATCCCCCAGGCTCCGGAGGGTAAGTACACCTTTCAGTCCCTCTCCTTCAACACCCAGCCGGACCGGCGAGGCCCCCGCAGCCACCAGGAGTTTGTCACAGGGCAGCAGGCTGCCGCCATCCAGCAACACCGTCCGGTTATCCGGGTCGATGCTGACAGCCCGGCCGTGGAGCACCTTTAGCCGGCCGTCTGCAGGCAATGACGCCGGGTAGCTGATTTCCCCGGAGGCCGCTTCTCCCCCAAGCACTTCAGGTATACGGCAGCGGGCATAGAAAGATCCCTCATCGCATATCACCGTGACCTGGTCCGAGGGTTTCAACCTGTGGTATTGCAGCGCCGCCGACATACCGGCGGCGCTGCCGCCCACCACGAGCAATTTCAAGTTCTTACCCCCCCTTCAAAAATTATCTAGATATTCGGCGATTTTATTTGTTATCCTTTGCATAATTGCAAAATATTGTGATTATACTACCGGCATGCTTTGTGATATAATAAATGTCGGTGCGGTTTTAGCACCTGCTAACTGTGTAAATATTTCCAGCACAAATTCACCTTGACTTTTGTAATTACCTTTGTTAAAATAAGTTTTGCTTACGGGGCGATGGTGAGACTGCGTCATGAACATGATGTAAACCGGAGCACCCTTAAGAAAACATGGTGGGTGT
>CBEULQ010000264.1:0-4768 GCA_965543975.1 uncultured Desulfocucumis sp.
ACCGGAAGCAAACTCCATCCATTAAGTAAGTCATCCCTTTTTTTCATCAACCGCCCTCAGATCGTTTCGCCCCATTCTATAAAAGGTTTGCAAAATTTTTGCAAAACGTTCTTATTACTTTAAACTGCCAATCCCCCCTATAAGCAGCAACGGCTTCATCTCGCTTTTGGAAGCTTTGATTTTCCCCACAATGGTAAGGTCGAATAAGACTTTTTTGTGCGTTAGAGATCTTGCAGCGTAAAGCAACATTCAGTGTTGCAGATAGCTTATTTTAGATTTTGACATGAGAAAAAAGTGTGAAATTTTGTGTAAAAAAAATGTGATATAAATGTTACAATTAAATTTGATAAAATTTGGAGGAATTTGGGGAGAAATAGACATGAAAGGTATCCCTGTTCTTAAAAGCAAGCTGTACATGCCGCAACTGCCACCAGCCATAGCGGTGCCGGAACGTCTCCAACGCTTGTGCAACGAGATGTACGATCGGCACGCGGTGATCATTACAGCCCCTGCCGGGTACGGCAAAACCACCCTCATGGTAACCGCCATGAACGGCTACCAGTCAAAGGGTTGCAGGATTTGCTGGTACCGCCTGGATGAGGAGGACAGGGATCTGGCCGTCTTTTTTACCCACCTGGTGGAGACGCTTTTCCCAGAGGAGGAAGGGGTATGGGCAGAGCCGCGCAGCCACCTGGCCAACTGTAGTGACATTTTCGCCCAGCACCAGTACCTGAACGCCCTGTTTTGCCAGGAGCTATGGGCCTTTCATAATCTACGCCCGGATGTTAAAACCTTCATTGTTTTCGATGACTTCCAACAGATCCAGGATACACCTGAGGTTACCGGCGCCATTCAGTTTTTTATCGATAACCTGCCGGAAAGCTACGAAGTTATCGTCAGCAGTCGCTGTGAAACCAGCCTTCTTACAGGGAAACGAAGGCTGGAAAAAAACATCCTGGAGATCACCCACAGTGAGCTATACTTCTCGGAAGAAGAGCTTGCCGGCTTCATGAAAGAGAAATACGGGATCATCCCTGAGCAAGGTTTGCTGCAAAAGATCATGCTGCACACCGAAGGCTGGCCCGCCGGCGTCATCCTGGTCTGCCAGATGCTGAGCAGGAGCAGCGATCTTGATGCCGGAAGTGTCCTGGACAGGTCCGGCAGCAAAGTGTTGCTTTTTCAATACATTATTACGGAGGTAGTGGAAGCGGTTGACCACAGGCTGCTGCGGTTTCTGGCCAAGGCCGCCATTCTGCGTGAGTTTACCGCTACCGAAGCCATAACGGTTTTCGAGGAGGAAAACGCTCCGCAACTGCTGGATAAATGCGAACAAAAAGGGCTGTTTATTCAAAAAATATTCGGCGCAGCCACTACCTACCGCTTTCATTCCCTGTTCCGGGAGGCCCTGCAGCGGATTCAGCCCCAGTACCTGTCACCGGAAGAAGTCAAAAATTATCACCTGAAGGCGGCTGCTTATGATATCGAACACGGGAACTTTAACCGGGCCATCGAACATTTCATCATTTGCGGCAATGTCGATTCGGCGGTGGAGCTGGTAACCAGGGAGAGCGCGCGGTTGCTCGCCTTTGAAGCCGTGGAGCAGCTCCGGCTGTGGTTCAAGCTCCTCCCGGAAGAAGTGGTCTCCGGCAACGGCTATTTACTGTATTTCAAAAGCTTCATCCACTACCAGACGGATATCAACGACGCAATGCGCCTGCTGGAGCAGGCCCTGGCCATTTTTCAGCAGGCAGGTAACTGCGCCATGCAAATCAATACCCTGGTGGCCATGGCTCAC
Organism: uncultured Desulfocucumis sp.; assembly: GCA_965543975.1. GTDB lineage: Bacteria > Bacillota > Desulfotomaculia > Desulfotomaculales > Desulfocucumaceae > Desulfocucumis. The sequence continues at coordinate 1,796 of CBEULQ010000264.1, forward strand.
ATGTATGTCCAGAGCAACGACATACTGGGCATTAAAAGGATCCACGCGCAGATGTCGGCGCTGTCCAAAATAGTGCAGGGACAACCCCTTGAAGGCATGCTGACTGTTTTTGATTTTACCGTGTCAGTGTTGGAAGAGAAGTTCGCCAGGGGGGCCACGCTCTACCGTTGCGTCAAATCGCTGGTGATGGTCGACGAATGGCAATGGATGGTGTTCACCTATTCCTGCATCATGTACTACCTGCTGGGAGACCTGAACCGGGCGGCAAGCCATGTCAAAGAGGCACTGGATATGGATCTGGTAAAAAGAGCGGAAATGCTCAGGGGTTATACCCTGATGTTTTACTCCATGATATTGCAGCTAAAAGATGAACAGGATATGCAGCCCCTGATCATGGAAGAGTTGCTGGCCATTGGCGAAAAGCATGATTATAAATTTATCCTCGGGTTTGGCAAGAGGCTTGCGGCCCTTGCCAGCTACCGCCGGCACGACCTGGAAGGCGCCCTGGCGCTGCTCGATGCCAGCACCCACTTTTTTGAGGAACTGGGCAATACCCCCTTGGCATCATCCAACAAGCTCAGCCGCTGCCTGTGGCAGTGCCACCGGGGCAACGCCTCAAAACTGCTTCCAGAGGCCAGAAAGGCTCTTAAAGCCCTGACTGCCAGATCTTCCGGGCTGTGCCTCCAGGAAATAGGATTATCCGTCCTGGGAGCTATTGCCAGGGAGTCGGGAGACTATCAACTGGCAGAGAAAAGCCTGGCTGCGGCAGTCAAAAGAAGCAAGGCCAAAGGCGCCAGACAGATCCTTTGCGGTTCCTGCCTGCACCTGGCGAAGCTCTGCTATAACGCCGGTAATCAAGCCAGGGGTGAGGACTACCTCAGGCAGGCGATGGATCTAGCTTCGGAGAATAAGTACGTCATGTTCTGGGATATGCATTTCCCCACCCTGGTGGAAATGGCGGCGCGGTGCGTCAAAAACCAAATTCATGCCGATTACGCCCAGGCACTGATCGCCAGGTATTACGGCAGTGAAGCAGCCGAGTTTTTAGGCAGGACTGCTGTATTAACCGCAGATGACCACCTCGAAGACTTTGCCGGTGCTTTTCTTTCCCGGTACGGCGCCGGGGATGAAGCACAGACGCCAAGGATCAATATAAATCTTTTCGGAAGGTTCAACATTATGGTCAACGGCATCACCATCCCGGAGAATGAATGGAAGACAAAAAAGATCGCCGGCGTCTTGAAATTCCTGGTGGTAAACCGGGGCCGGCCGGTGTCCAAAGACCGTTTGATGGAGGTATTCTGGCCCGGCGCAGATAAAAAATCGGCCTCGATGTCGCTGCGGGCCGCCCAGTATGAACTGAAAAAGGTGCTCCGCAAATACGGCGTGGCAGTGGAAGGAAAAGCGTCGCTCCTGAATGAAAAGAGGGACAGCCTGGAAGTGCGCGCCGGAAGTTTACTGGCAGTGGATGTCGATTCGTTCCTGGCATTTTCCAATGAATTGAAGTCATTGCCTCCAAATAAAAGCGGCAATGGGCAGAAGAAAACCATCCTCGAGAGAATGGTTGCCATGTACCGGGGTGACTTCCTGGAGGAAGAAGTATATGAAGATTGGGCTTTTGCGGAAAGAGAAGAACTGAGATCCATTTATTTCGGGTCCGTAATTGAGTTGACCGGTATTTTCATTATAAACGGGGATAACAGAAAGGCCGAAAAACTGCTGCTGAATACACTGGCCATGGATCCGTACAACGAGGAGGCATGCCTGTGTCTGCTCAGGTTATATATTGCAACTAATCAGAGAGGCCGGGCCGTCAAGCTATACTCCGATTTCCTAAACCGTTTTGAAAAGGAACTCCGCATCAAACCGGACGAAAGACTGACATCGGTATTTAAAGAACTGAAATAATGTCGAATTTTGCTCTTAGGTTACCAATACTTCCAAGAGCCCTTTTTTAGCCCTGGCGGTGCGGTGGCTGATGAGCTCAAAGGTGATATTGCTTTCAAGCGGCATCACCCAGTGCTTTTTTAAGATTGTAAACCAGTTCGATGTATTCTACCTGCCAGCCCGGATAGAGGATGATGGGAGCTATTAAAAAACCAAGGAATATCCCGCTTCTGCCACCTTACGGGCGGCTTCGATGCGTTCTGCCGCCGGCGGGGTGTCATGCTCATAGTATATCAAGGACTGCGAGTATTATTATATAGGTGAGCTACTTTGCATAAAGTTAAAACTGCGCCACTCTACGGATGATTGTCGCGCAGTATAATTATAATGAAAAATGATGTGATTTATCCAATAGCTTAAAAGACGGGTAATCCCAGTGGGACAACCGGCTTTTATTGTAAATAACTACTCTTCATAAACTGTTTTCCCTTTTTGAGATGATCTCGTCATATAAGAAATCACCCTGCTTGGCCTTGTGGTACTGCTCTAACGAATACAGCCAAGGGGAAATATCCAGGTCAATTCTCCGGGTAAGTTTTTTTAGCAAAAGTGATTCGTTGAACCGGTCCCGCCCAAGATCCGGAGACACGATGGCCAAATCAATATCGCTATCCCTTATCAGCAGTTCCTGCAGCCAGGGAACCGTGAAGGATAACTTTCTTTACCCGAATGTTTTCTGTCTTCAAGGCCTCCAGTTCGGTTATGGCAAATATGTTTATCCAAAAGAACAGATGGCAGAAATACAAAAACTGTTTTCCAGCGCCTTGCAGGAGATTTTTCCGGGTTCCAAACAGGAGTACCTTGTATAGTTAAATTTGATCCCACCGGGTGGCACCCTCAATATGTCTACAAAAATCAACAAAGGATTCTTAATATTCAAAAAACAATATCAGTTGCGGTCATTTTGATGATTTCAAAGCTTTATTGGCATCACTGCAAATCCCTACTATGTCAGAATAAATAAATCTTTTAATTCTCTTTTTAGGGAATTTTATGAACAGGCTACCACTCCACTTTTCACCCCCA
>CBEULQ010000265.1:0-4705 GCA_965543975.1 uncultured Desulfocucumis sp.
CTCACGTTGTAAGAGTCTTGGAGGTAGAGCACTGTTTGGACTAGGGGCCCTCATCTGGTTACCGAATTCAGACAAACTCCGAATGCCAAAGACTTATCCGTGTAAAGCTCGGTATTGAGGCCGGTTTCCACCTTTCTCTCCCTTGCGGTGCCGTTCTCCACCACGTAAACCCTGCGCTGCCCCTCTTTTTCAGCCACGGCCTCGTAGGGTACCACCAGTGCCTCTTCCCTGTCCACCGTGGTAATGGTCAGATCCACAGTATACCCCGTGCGTAGTCCCTGGGAATCACCTGTTATCCTGACAATCACCGGAACCTCGATCTGGCTGCCCCGGTCCCCCGCTTGAACCAGGGCTCCGGGAGAAACGCTGTGCAGCACTCCGGTAAACTCACGGTCCGGCAGCGCCGCGGCAGTAACTTTAACCTTCTGCCCTATCTTTAACCTGCCGCTGTCCGCCTCGCTAACCCCGGCGGTCACTTCCACCTTATCCGTGTTACCGATGGTAACAAGCCTGGTGCCGGGGTTGACATGGTCTCCCTCGGCCACTTCCACGGCGATTACAACGCCGTCCATTTCAGCCGTGAGGGTGTTTCTTTCAAATTCCCGCTGGGCCAGTTCCATCCGGATGCGGGCCTGCTCCACCTGCGCTTTTAATGAGGCCAACTCCGATCCCGTGGGACCGGACTCCTTTATTTTCAGCCTGGCGCCGGCATTTCTGTACTCAGTTTCCTTTGCTATCAGATTAAGCTCTGCTGTTTCCATTTCCTGGGCACTAACAGCCCCCTGGACATAAAGCTGCTTGGTCCTTTCGAATTCTTTCTGCTCATTCTTGTAGTCGGCCTCGGCCTTTTTATAGTCGGCCCTGTACTGGGCTACTTCCTCCGGCCTGGGATTAAGCGCGTTTGCCAGGTTGGACTCCTGTACCGCATAGTTGGCTTTGGCGTCGCTAAGCTTGTCCCCGGAATCACCGGCGTCTAAGAGCCCCAGCACCTGACCCTTGTGCACCGTATCTCCCGGGTTTACCAATACTTTTTTTACCGTTGTTTCCTCGTAGCTGTAAAATTCCTGTTTTTCCACCAGTCTTACCCTGCCGGTGGCAAAGACATTGTCCTGAACATTTTTTATTTCCGCTTTGGCTGTTTTTACCGGTATCCCTGCGGATTTCCTGTTTTTGATTAAATTAACTGAAACCACCGACACAACAAGGCCGAGGATAAGCACCCCGGCCAAAAGTTTCTTCCATGACATTCTCCCTAATTTTTGTTTTAAAGACTGCAACACCAACACCCATCTCTCCCTTCATAGGTCAGGGGACACACCTTCTTAGGCTATCTAAATTCCTTATTTTAAACTAAAATCACGAAGGAATGTCCCCAACGTATGGGGCACACTACCATAAAACAAATACCCTGATAATGTGATATTTATCTATAACTGCCCCTTTAAAAATATTTCTAATAATATAGACGCAATAAAAGCCTGATTTATTTCAGTTTATCAGTTATTTTTTTAAAAAATTTACATGCCGGCAGGCGGCAAAGGGCTGAGCAATCCCATGCCTAGTACATAAATGACCCAGAGAACGCCCACATATGCACCGGTTTTAACGGCTGGCACCCTCATGGCCACCGCACTTCCCACTGCCAGTAAAACCAGTCCCCAGACGGAGAAGGGGTCAACCTGCGACAAAATCATATAAAGCCTGTCAATCTTATCCCCGGGGAGCAGCAGGGTCAGACTGGTACTTACCCTGGTCATATTCTGGGCTGGACTGGTCATAATCAAAGCAGTATGAATAACGGAGGCCAGCGTCACAGGCAGAGAGGCGTAAATCGAAACGGCAAACAGTGTTTTAAAGGGTGCCTTTTCCCCGGTGAAAGCGTTGAATAATTTCAGAAGACCTGCCAAAATCAACCATATGAACAGCGGGCCCAGCACCGAGGCTGCCAGCGCCCCTACTACGACTCCGGTGGCGGCCATGCTGATAGCCTGGGCCGGCATGTTTGAGGCTTCCGGACTATTCTGAAGAGTCCAGAGGGTAAATTCTTTTAATTTAGGAATTATTGGCAGAGTCAGCATGAAATTTACGGATAAAAGCAGTACTGCGATTGCAGCCACACCGGGGCGGGCGGCAATATCTTCAAAGGTTTTGCCCGGACCTCCCCATAAAACCCCGCTTATCCTCTGCCAGAGATTTAAATTTCCTTTATTACCGGAGTCTTTGATTTCACCGTCTGTAAAATTTTGCGTATCCAATTCAATCACTTCCCTTAATTAATTTTTTGTTATCCAAAAAATTCAACGAAACGTTGGCAGCTATGTCAACTACTGCTGATCATCCTTAATAAGACAACCTTCTAACCGGAAATAACAAAATCCTTCATTTATGTCAAATCTTTTTTGCTTAAAGCCGAAACGGAACCTTTCCAGCAAAAGAAAACTGCCAGCAACACCAGCGCCGCGCCCAAAACGGTAACCTGTCCGGGGCTAATACCCGGGAAGAAAATGATAACCTTGGGAACAATTCGCTCCAGTTGCATGCTGCCGAAAAAAATCACGAAAAAAGATATAGTGTAGACCCACTGTATCCTGACGTACCCCCAGCGGAAATAAATTAACAACACTATGCTGTTAAACAGGAGTACAATAAGCCCCACCAGTACGAAAAAACTTAAATCCGTGAAAAGACCGCCTGTCATGGGCATCCCCGTCATTCTCCCCAGATATAGCAAAACAAAAAGAAGAATAAGCACCACAGCCTCAAGAATAATCATCGCCGCGAATTTGGAATTTACCACCGTACGGGCCGGAACGGGCAGCGACCTCAGAAAAGATAAGCTTTTGTTTTTATCCTCATGAAAACAACTGTAAAGGGTAAAAGTATAGGTTATGGCCAAGACCAAAACCATTACAGCCGCGTACAGTCCCCCTCTCCTCATATCCGAGTTGCCGAGAAACATCCCCCCCACCGCAGCGCCTGTCAGCACTACCAGCAGCGTCATCCTCAACCTTTGCAAATACAGGTCTTTAGCTATCATATTCCACATTTATTCAAACCTCCCCCCGGGATATGACAATCATTATCTCTTCAAGGGACATGGGCGACAGCTGAACATTTTCCGCTCCCAGCGATGTCAGCGTTTTTTTCAGGTCTCCGCCGCAGCCCCCGCTGACTCCCTGGTAGTTTTGATCCACTCTTTTGTAATAGACAAGGTATTCTTTAAGCCTTTCAACAGCCCCGCTGTCCGCCGCCCTGAACGAAACCCGGCGCCATTTATCAAGTATATTGTCCTTCTCGTTGCAGAGGGCTATCTGTCCTCCCCTCATGAAGGCTACGTAATCGGCCACTTTTTCAATGTCTGATACTATGTGGGAAGAAAACAGCACCGACCTGGACTCATCCTGAATTGCCTCCAGCAGTTCTTTCAGGAAGTCGTGGCGTACCAGCGGATCCAACCCGGAAGTGGGTTCATCCAGCAATAGCAGCCTCGGCCGGTGGGCCAGCGCCAGGCACAGGGACAACTTCATTTTACCGCCCTTGGAAAGGTTTTTAACTCTTTTACTTCCTTCTACGCCGAACTTCTCCAGCAGAACCCGGTAGAAGCGGTGGTCCCATTCTTCATAGTATTTTGAAACAAACTGCCCCAGCCAGTTGGGAGTAGCTTCCTCGTAAAGATTGCATCCCTCCGGAACGTAGCCCACCTGCTTCTTTATATCTATTTCTTCCCTGAGGTGATCCCGTCCCAGCAGGCTGATAATGCCCCGGTCAATCCTGATAAGATTCATAACCGCCTTAATCATGGTGCTCTTGCCCGCCCCGTTGGGCCCCAGCAATCCCAGGATGCCCCCCCGGGGAAAGGACAGATATTCCACATTCAAGGTAAAACCAGGGTATTTTTTGCTTACCCCCTTTAATTCCACGGCCATACCGCCATTCATTATTCCCGCCCCCTTACACTATCCAATACGTCTATTAATAAAGATTTCACCTCGTCCGGCCGGATACCGGAAACAACCGCCTCTTCTACTATTTCCCGCAATCTTTTCTCCAGGGCCATTAAGACAGCCCTCTGCCGGGCAGATTTATCCACCTGGGAGACAAAGCTCCCCTTGCCCGGCCGGGTGTATATAAAGCCTTCTCTTTCCAACTCTTCATAAGCCCTCTTGGTGGTGATGACGCTGGTGGTCAATTCCTTAGCAAGCTGCCGTATGGAGGGCAAAGGTTCGTGGGGCTGGAGTTCCCCGCTGAATATTTTATTTTTGATCTGTTCCACTATCTGCTGGTAAAACGGTGTGGGGTTCTGCGGAGATAGAAATACCAGCATATGTCACCCCCTGCGTCAGCACATACTGTATATACCCTATATATACAGTACACTCAAAAATAAATGCTGTCAATATATAACGATGCCCAATCGGCGTTCGGTGCAGTTGCTCGCTTTAAGGAACTGCTGCAAAGCCGCAAAGTGGATGATCTGTTTGCCGGAGTTGCAGCGGGGAAGGGCGGCCGGAGGAAGGCCGGAGTTACCATTTCAATATACCGCCGACAATGGCAATGGCAACTAAAACAACAAACAGAACGGTTGCAGCAAAGACCCAGTTGGTAAACTTCTTAAATAAGTCCATTATACTTAAGCCCTCCCTTGCTGAATTTATAGAAAGCCCCAAAAACTACAACGGCCAGAGCACCATACAGAATAAAAGTC
>CBEULQ010000266.1:0-4691 GCA_965543975.1 uncultured Desulfocucumis sp.
ACACCGTAATCCTCCGTGTAGCCGATAATGTACGCATTGAGTTTTTAAAAAGCGCCATAGCCCAGGTGCGGGAATCTGTTCAGGAGGAAGAGAAAGAATAGCTGTTTAAGATCTGGTCCGCGTTGAACGCCGTGCGGCGTTAAAATATGCTTATAGATTCCGGATCTTGGAGGGTAGGCTTGAAGTCTACTCTCTTTCTCCGTATTGGTTAAAATGGCAATTTGAACTCCTAAAGGCTTATTATGGCAGGTCCGCTCCCCGTTCGCCGGTTCTCTAAATTGTGTTATAAGGACTGACACCGGGCATGTATAAAAATTGCCCAATCCATGCATTTTACACCATGTGTCGGACTTTATCCTAAAAGCTGCAGTTTGTTATATACCGGCAAAACGGCAGGAGGGTTAATATGGTTACTCTGGAGGATATCAAGAAGAACCCGGTGGTAGACAGCTTTGTCCGCAAGGGAAACGAGTACCTGGGCGCCATGGGCTTTACCGAGCATAGCTACAGGCATGTTAACCTGGTCAGCAAGATTGCCAGCACCATCCTCAGGCAATTGAAATATTCTTCCAGGGAAGCAGAGCTTGCAGCTATTGCGGGCTACCTGCACGACATCGGGAACGTCGTCAGCAGGAACGACCACGGTAATTCCGGGGCCTCAATAACTTTTCCCATACTGATGGCCATGGGTATGGAACCGGATGAGGTGGCAGCGGTGATATCCGCCATTGCCAACCACGAGGAGCAGTACGGCCAGCCCATAAGCAACATTTCTGCCGCCTTGATACTGGCGGATAAATCCGATGTGCACCGATCCCGGGTGCGCAACCAGGATTTTGCCACATTTGATATCCACGACCGGGTGAACTTCGCTGTGGAGCATGCCTTTTTGCGGGTGGATGCAGGAGACCGGATTATTACCATGGATCTGACCATTGATATAACAATCTGTTCGGTGATGGAGTACTTTGAGATATTTTTGTCCAGAATGGTGCTTTGTCGGCGAGCGGCCAGCTTTTTGCAGTCCAGTTTCGAATTGATTATTAATGATTCTAAGCTATTGTAGAAATTGTAAGAATCAGGGGGGAGAATTTTTAAACATGAAGTGGAGTAAAATACTGATCCTGTTGCTGATTATCGCGCTGGTAGTTTCCGCCGCCGTGATGTCAGTGGCCCCGGTTTTTGATCAGAATAAGGTTCTGAGCAAATACCTTCCCCTGGTAAAGGGCATTAACCTGGGACTTGACCTGCGGGGCGGGGTGCACGTGGTATTCGAGGCTCACGATACGGCGGAAGCCAAAGTAACCCCGGAAACCATGAAACAGCTGAAGGCTATAATAGAGAACAGGGTTAATGGACTTGGAGTTTCCGAGCCGATAATCCAAATTCAGGGGGAAAGGCGCCTGATTGTGGAACTGGCAGGCATCAAGGACCCCGAAGAGGCAGTGCGCACCATTGCCAAGACGGCATATCTGCAGTTTATTACCGAGGATGGCAAGACTGTGATTACCGGTGCGGATTTAAAGGATGCCCGGGAGAGTAAGAATCAAGCTGGACAAAATGTAATAAACATTGAACTGACACCGGCAGGGACTAAAAAATTTGCCGAAGCCACAGCAGCCAATGTGAATAGAAGAATAGCCATTGTGCTGGATAACCAGATATTAACGAATCCGGTGGTTAATGAGCCTATTCCTAATGGAAAAGCAGAAATTACGGGTTACGCCACCCTTGAAGAGTCTCACAATGACGCTCTGCTGCTGCGCTCCGGAGCCTTGCCGGTAAAAGTTACCGTGGAAGAAAAACGTTCGGTGGGACCGGCCCTGGGCGCCGACTCCCTGGCTAAATCACAACATGCCGGCCTGGTGGGTGTGGTGGCCATATTGGTATTCATGCTCATTTATTACCGGCTGCCGGGGCTGGTCGCCAATTTTGCCCTGGTGATTTACACTCTGATAGTTCTGGCGGTTTATGTCGGGTTGCACGTTACCATGACGTTGCCGGGTATAGCCGGTTTCCTGCTGTCCCTGGGTATCGCTGTAGACGCCAACGTAATTATCTTTGAGCGGCTGAAGGAAGAGCTGCGTACCGGCAAGAGCTTGCGCTCTGCCATTGATGCAGGCTTTAAACGCGGTTTTACAGCTGTTTTTGACGCCAACGTCACCACCATAATAGCAGCCGTCGTGCTGTACTATCTGGGTACCGGACCCATTAAGGGATTTGCCGTGACCCTTATCATCGGTATCCTGGCCAGCATGTTTACAGCTCTTTCCATGACCCGCTGGCTGCTGCATCTGGTGGCTGCCGCCAATATAACCAAAAATCCCAAATATTTCGGCGCGTAAGGGGGTAGGGGAATGTTTCATTTTATTAAACTGCGCAAAATCTGGTATATAATTTCCGTTGCCGTGATAATTCCCGGTATAATCTCCCTCATGCTGCAGGGTCTTAATTTAGGGATAGACTTTACCGGCGGCACCATCATGGAGGTGCGTTTTGACAAGGCTGTTAACGTCCAGGATGTAAGAAAGGCTGTTAATTCCCTGGATATTGAAGGAAGTAAGAGCATCCAGCAGAGCGGTGACAAAGACTATATTATCAGAACCAGGGTGCTCAGCCAGGAAGAGAGCGACAAACTATTCAGCCAGATGCAGGACAAGCTGGGTAAGGCAACATTGCTGAGAACGGATCTGGTTGGTCCGGTTATAGGCAAAGAGCTGGCATACAAGGCTTTTCTGGCCCTTGCTATTGCTTCCGTATTAATGGTCATTTACATTACCATAAGGTTTGAATTCAAGCAGGGTATAGCCGCCATCATTGCCCTTTTGCACGATACGCTGATAGTAACCGGAGTATTCTCGCTGTTTCAGATAGAGGTGGACACCGCTTTCGTAGCGGCTGTTCTGACTATCATAGGATATTCCATCAACGACACCATCATCATTTTTGACCGCATCAGGGAAAACCTCAGGGGGCAGAAAAAAGGAGAAACATTGGAGGACCTGGTGGACAAGAGCTTATGGCAGACCCTGGCCCGTTCCATAAACACGGTTCTTACGGTTATGTTCGTGTTGCTGGCGATGTACTTCCTGGGCGGCAGCACCATAAAAACCTTTGTTCTGGCCATGCTCATCGGGGTTTCCAGCGGCGCTTATTCGTCCATTTTCAATGCAAGCCCGCTCTGGGTCGACTTAAAACTTCTGGAGAAAAGGAAGAATTTACAGACAGCCAAGGCATCCTAAAGGAACGTGATAAATATATAGGTAAAACTTTGTGTTTTTTAATAATTAACCGTACGTTTTATGTATAAGAAGATATTTAACAGGGCGAAATTACATTTTTGCCCTGTTATTGTTTTCCATTGGCAACATCATAAATTTGTTTGTTGTAGCCCTTTAATATTTTTATGATTTTGTAATTGTGAATATAATAATTAATTGCTGTTTTCATTGTGAATAATGATTATGTGTTATAATAACTATAATTATTATTTAATAGTTAAACAGATAGGTAAATTATAGTAAATGGTTTTTTTTGACTTTTGATTGGAGTGGTTACCTACATTGTAAAAAAATATACTTGACACAAGAAAATAGAAAACGTTACAATTATTTAATGCTAGTGTAACAATATTGTGGCAGTTTAATATATTGAACTATAGTTCTAAATACATTGACTGAATATTCGAAATGCAACCGTAAACCTGATTTATCGAACTATATTTCATTATCTCGTTTACAGCCTGCAAGACCCCATCCTCGAAGGTCGGGGATAAACAGTAACCCCTTCCGAACCCAAGGCTCACTTATATTGCCGGCATTACAGCAATAATACAACACAAAATGGAGGTGGCCGACATGATTGGTATTGTTAATCTAGAAGTTCCGGGTCTGGACGAAATAGAGAAAATACTCATCCGGCAGGCCGGCTCCACGGTGCATTACCCCAAAAATCATGTTGTTTTTGCGGCGGGAGATATTGCAGACAGGATATTCTTGATAGAGAGCGGTTGGGTCAAAATATACCGTCTTTCCAACGATGGCCGGAGGGTAACGGTAGGCAGTATCCGCAGTCCGGGGGAACTGATGGGACTGGCGGAAACACTCTGGGGCGGGGAACGCACCTGTTATGCAGGGGCTATTCAAAATGTTACCATGGTGGTGCTTCGTAAAAATAAGTTTGAAGAGCTTTTGGCGACTCACCCGGCTCTGGCTCTAAAAGTTGCAAAGCAATTGGGGGCGCGGATGAGGGAAGCGGAAGCCATTATTCACGACATGGTTTGCTGGCAGGCCCCCGGAAGACTGGCTCTTATACTGTTTAAAATCGGCGACCGCTGTGGTGAGGAGTCCAGAAGCGGCATAAAAATCAATTTACCGCTTACTCACGAAGAATTGGCCAATATGGTGGGGACGTCCCGGCAAACAGTAACATCCCTCTTAAACACCTTCAGGCAGGAAAAGAGCATTGACTATGAGGGCCGGGAAATTAGGATAATCAATCCGGATAAACTGGCCAAGTGGATTATTTGATGAAAGACGCGCATTTGACATAATCCTCGTCATGTGGATGACATTTATAATTTATTCTTTTTGTTAAACTTAGAAACAGGACTTTTAAGAGGTCCTGTTTTTTAATTTTATTTAAAGTTGGGGACATTCCTTCGTGAAATTAAACAGTAGTACTCAGGAGTC
>CBEULQ010000267.1:0-4689 GCA_965543975.1 uncultured Desulfocucumis sp.
AGTCTGATGCAACAAAACCCTTTAGCTGACGGACTGGCAGCACAATTCGTCGGGGGAACTGATGTCAATTCCGCGAAGAAAACGGCCGAAAGCTTAAACAATAGGGGGTTTAGGGCTTCCCTTTATTATCTGGGTGAATATGTGGGCTCTCCTGGGCTGATCGAAGAAAATGTCAAGCAAATCACTGCGGTAGCCCGTATGCTCGGACAGGCAAACCTGGATGTACATATATCCGTAGATCCGACGCAGGCTGGTTATGCTTTGGGTGACGCAGCCGGTGAACAAAACATTTTGCGCATCGGCAGGGTGATTGCGGAACAGCCCGGACAGGGCAAAAAACTGTTGATGCTGGATATGGAGGATTTTTCATATACTCAGAAGACAATTGATATGTACTACCGTCTGGTAAGGGAGAACATTCCGGCAGCGATAACCATACAGGCATATTTGTATCGCAGTGAGAAGGATATTAAACAGTTAATTGAAAATGGCGCCACCGTTCGCCTGGTAAAAGGGGCGTTTGCCGAAAAGAAGGAACGGGCCTGGACCTCAAAGGGTGAAATCAACCGGAATTATATTCGCCTGGCTCAACTGCTGCTTTCACCAGAAGCCAGGGCAAGGGGAGTATACCCTGTATTCGGAACCCATGATATTAACATGATTGAAGCAATAAGGCAAATTACCCGGGAATCTGCCCGGGATGTTAACTCTTTCGAATTCGAGATGCTTTATGGTGTTCGGTCTGCATTGCAACAGCAGCTTCTGGCAGAAGGATATCAAGTGAGATTATACCTGCCTTTCGGGACGGAATGGTGGCCTTATACAATACGGCGGGTGGGGGAAAGCCCGGCAGTGTTGAGGTTTATCCTTCAAGCCATACGGAACCGGCCAGGCAAGACGGCAAAATAGATGGAGGTGAAAAAGTGAAAATATCAGTCATTCTGGGACATCCCGGCAAAGATAGTTTTAATCACGCCATAGCTGATACAGCGGTGCAAACTTTGTATAATAACGGGCACGACGTTTTTTTTCATGACCTTTACCAGGAGAATTTCGAACCCATTTTACCGGACCTGGAGATTCCCAAAGGTGCTCCCCTGGACCCTGTTATAAATAATCATTGTAATGAAATTTCCAATGTAGATGGAATTATCATTATTCATCCCAACTGGTGGGGGCAACCCCCGGCAATTTTAAAAGGCTGGGTCGACCGTGTAATACGCCCCGGGGTGGCCTACGAATTCACTGAAGGCGACAGCGGAGAAGGGGTGCCGGTTGGATTATTAAAAGCAACAACCGCATTGATATTCAATACATCAAATACGAACAGGGAAAGGGAGCTAAAAATTTTCGGCGACCCGCTGGAGACAATCTGGAAAAACTGTGTTTTTGACTTATGCGGCGTCAAGAATTTTTACAGAAAGATGTACGGAGTTATTGTGACCAGCACGTTGGAGCAGAGAAAACTCTGGCTTAAGGATGTACGGGAAACCGTTAGCAACTATTTTCCTTAATTCAATGATACACAAAAAATAATAGCATGTTACTTGGGATTGGATTTGATCTAAGTACCTGGGAGGCACTTTGTCAATATGAAGGGTGAGCGATACTTCAAAGTGCCTGTGATCTGCCCGGTGTTACTTAATATTTCTCCGGTAATGGCTCAATGCCAGCAGGGGCCAGATATAGCGGTAGCTGTGGTAGTTGATGTAAAATGCTCCGGGCAACCCTGCTCCGGTAGGATATTCAGCAGCCCGGCCGCCTTGTTCAACCAAATTGAGGAGGCAATTTACCCCGCGCAAAGCGGCGGGAGTTCTTTTCAGCCCTGCGGCCACAAGGGCATCGATGGCCCAAGCCGTTTGTGAGGGGGTGCTCCACCCGAGGGGGATATAGCGTCCCTCTTTATCGCTCAAGCAGGATTCACCCCAGCCACCGTCGGAGTTCTGGATTGACAACAGCCACTCAACCGCCTTCTGTAACGCAGTGTGACCAGAATCGACGCCTACCGCCGCCAGCCCCGTGATGGCCGCCCAAGTTCCGTAGATATAGGCGATGCCCCAGCGGCCGTACCACGAACCGTCGGGCCTTTGATTTTTTAAGAGCCAGTTCACGGCTCTTTCTATTTTTTCATCAGGGCGGGTCATACCGGTGAAGTGTCCTAAAAATTCCAGCGTTCTTCCGGTCAGGTCGGCTGAAGAAGGGTCGGTCCATACCGGTTTGGCATCCGGAATTGGCAGGTAGTTGGGCCAATGTTTGTCGGTGTTTTTTTCAAAGGCAGGCCATCCTCCATCGTCATTTTGCATGGAAAGAATCCATTCCAGTCCTGCCTGCCAGGGTGAGCGGTAGTGTTCCGGCTGAGAATTGGCCAGGTTATAAAGGGCGCGGAGGGAGTAAGAGGTGTCGTCCACGTCGGGATTGATTGTGTTGATATCGGAAAACCCCCACCCGCCGGGCCGCCCGTCCGGGTTATGAACCTGCCAGTCGCCGTATTTCGTGTGTTGACGTTTTAAGAGGTATGAGGCGGACTTTTGAATAGCGGTATGGGTGAAAGAAACACCGGACTCCTGCAGGGCGTGGCTGATTAGGGCAGTGTCCCAAACAGTGGAAGTGGTTTCCTGTATATGATTAAAGGTATCGATTTTACAAACCATCCCTTTCAGGCCGTTAACCGCTTTTACGATTACCGGATGGTCCTTGGGGTAACCCAGGGCCAGCAGGGCGAAAATCATTAAAAAAGTTGTGGTGAAATAACTGTACAGCGTCCCGTCTTCCTCAACCCGCGCCAGCAGAAAACGCTCCAGTTTTCTTAGGGCCATGGTATGTAAATCCCTTGGTGAAAGAGGAATGGTGGCTTTAAACTGGGAAACAAGGTGCCGGATTTCGTGGGGATTTTGTTTCTGGGTTGATATTCCTGCTGGTAAGAAAAGGTCTGACAGATCGGGGCTCCCCGGTAGTTTGAGAGAGAATTTTTTGTCGGCACAGATGATGATTGGCGCAGAGTGGACGCGGGTATATCCGACGAAGTCGTAAAAATTGATTGGAGACCAGGTCGGTAGGAGAATGAATTCAGGGGGTATGGGAGGAAAATTGTTCCAGTTGTAATATCCGGTGAGGGCCAGCATTACCTTGGTAAGGGAGCCTACTTTTCCTGCACCTCCCCGGGATAAAATAAATTCCCTGGCCTTCAGCATTTCCGGGTGATCTTTGCGTTTGTATCCGGAAAAGAGCAAGGCGCAGTAGGATTCAACGGTTGTTGAAAGGTCTCCTTCCTGCTGGTCGTAAAACAGTTTCCAGGCGCCGCTGGTTTCCTGTTTCGCTGCAATCCGCCAGACCAGCTGCCGGATCAGCTCTTCATCTTTATTTTCCAGTAGGCATAACAATATGACCATATAGGCGTCGGTGGTGGGACCGCTTTCAAAACAAAAATGCCATTGTCCGCCGTTTGCCTGAGCAGACACAAAAAATTCAATCAGACTCCTAATTGTATTATCAATCTTTTCCAGCAAGAACTGATCTTCCATATGAAGATGCCCCTTTCCATTGAATATATGTTTATACTTTATTCAACAAAAAGTGGATTGGAGAATAACTGAGAATAATGGGTTTAGGAAGAATTGAAACTCCCAAAATATTGTAAAAGCATTGACGTTTAGAAAAAAAGAAGGCCTTCGTCATCTGAAGGCCTTTGGGAGAGATAGATAGAGAGGGAAGGGGTAAAGCAAAGAAATTATTTTGATAATCAAGTAACATTGATATAATTCCGCGCCCGAAAAGAACGGATTAACGGTGGAGAAAGGGCGCATTCACGGTCACCCTTCTAATTGCAATTAGAAGGGTAATTTGCCGGTGGTCATCAGGGAGAAGGCAGGAATCCACAGACCTACGAATACCCAGATAATTAAGGAATAGGCCAGAGCTGTGGCGGATAACTTGCCGTAAGCGTTAAGCCAGACCTCGACAGTCAGTACGGTATAACCGGCGCATGCCAGGGCCAGATAAGAACTTGCAGGCACCAGCGGGGTTCCTACGAAAAATACCACAAAGTAAATGAAGGAGATTAATGCCACAGTTAAACTTACGTTGCCCACCGAACGCATATCTTCCAGTCCGGCCAAAAGGGCGTAAGAAACGGTAATATAGAGTATGCCATGCGCAAAAAGCAACCCGCCGGTAAAAGCATCTTTAAATACAGCCGTTTGCAAAACGGCGCCGACCACCACCAGAATGCCCACGAAACCTGTAACGGCACCTGTTCCTTTGGCTTCACCCTTGCCAAGGAAAAGAAGCGCCACTGGAAGCCACATCACAGCAATAAATACCAGTACTGCAGTTGTCAAAAATACGACACCCCTTTCACATTTGAAAGAATTCTAAAATTGTATGTCATTTCAACCCTCCCCTCATCCCATTTAAATTGTTAACAGATGGACTCTATGAAGGTTTCGGCGTTTTATTAAAATAAAAAATATTCGACATTTTAGAATAAGAGATTTTATTCTAAAAATTCTTACACCATAAGAGACAAGCAATATTAATACCAGTAGCCAATTATCTGTTAAAAGAACAGTAGTAAAAAAACCGGGCCAAATTAGATCAAATTATTAAACCTGGTGGTCTAAATTGGTCAAAAATCAGACGTGCGCGGTTTAAAATGGACCAGTCATAACTTGCTGAGAATTTTTTTGTATT
>CBEULQ010000268.1:0-4672 GCA_965543975.1 uncultured Desulfocucumis sp.
TGGCCGGTAGCACCTGTGACTAAATGAAGACCTTCCATATAAAACACCCTTTCAGCATAGTTTATAGATAAACAATACTAAAAGGGCATATATGATTCATTAACATATGTTAATTTGATTTTTAAATTTGGCACGAATTCTACTCAAAGACACCGGTGAAGCACCTATATATGAGGCGATATGAAATTGTTTTATCCGGTTTTCCAGACCAGGAAAATCCTGCAGGAAGTTAAAATATCTAGTTTCGGTGTCTGCTAACAATAATTGCCTTATTCTTCTTTCCTCGATTTTATGTACACGTTCTATTTTTTTTGCGAATACTTCTTGCCAACAAGGATGGGTTAATATCGCTTTTATTCCATCGATTTTCAAAATCGTTGAGTCTTCCAAAGCTTGAAAAAAATACTCGGATTCTTTGTCGATAAAGGAACTACTGTTAGCAGCCATAAAATCATTTTCCATAAAAAAGTGCTTCGTATATTCCGCCCCCGTATCATCAACATAGTAACACCGGAAAACCCCGGAGACAATAAATCCAAGTCCGGGTTGGATCTCCCCGGCTCTTATAAAATAACCCTCTTTCTTAATTTTTACAGGTTGCGTGATATTAATGAGCTTTTTAAACTCATCATCCGGAATGTTTGTAAGATCATTTAAAGCCTTGGATAATTGCATTATATAATCTTCATACATCCTTAGAACTCCTTTATTAAGATGTGTCCCCTCTCCTTTGATGTAAAAATGAGGAACCCCCACTTATAGAAGTGGGAGTCTTAGAATTAGATAAATGCATAAATTCTTGATTAAAGTGACAGACCCTCCGGTAATGCAAAAATTTCTTTAAGTTTAACCTGTAAACCTGACAACAAAGGAGAGAGGAGAGTATCCTCTTCATCGTAAGCGCCAGCCTGATACCAGCCCCTGTGGTCTGCAGTCAACACCTCAACCGTTTTAGCCTCAGGATCTACCAACCAGTATTCCTTCACTCCGTGCTTCCGGTATAGCCTGCTCTTTTTAATACGATCATGTCTGCCGGAAGAAGATGATATTACCTCAACAACCAGATCCGGTCCGCCATTCAAGCAGACCGCCGTAATTAGATGGTACCTTTCTCGGGAAATAAAGAGCACATCCGGCTGCAATACCACGCTTTCGGAAAGTACCACATCGAAAGGAGCGATTAATGTAGTACCTATACTGTTCTGCTCCACAAAACTTCTTATAATAGTCTCTATTTTTGCAACAATGTATTGGTGGATAAAACCCGGTGATGGTGTCAAAACCAGTTCCCCCTCGATTATCTCGTAACGGTTGCCATCATTAATAGCGAGATAATCGTCATAAGTATAAAAACTTTTGCCTGGAGAACGGTGGGAAGTAACAAACTCCTGCATCCGGCATCACCTCGATTGACAGGGCTTTAGGCGATTCTACCATAATTACTAGCCAAAAACAATAATCGGCCCTGTCCCGCATCCCCCTAAAAAGGCATTATATACCTCCTAGAACTTATTGTCGCCGCCCAGTATTCCGCCCAATAGATCACCACCGATGCCGGCTATGCCTTTCTGCTCGCCCCGCTGCTGGAAGCGGGACGCCGCTACGATCCGGTCGGCCAGGCGGGAAAAGGGCAGGCTTTGCAGGTAAACC
Organism: uncultured Desulfocucumis sp.; assembly: GCA_965543975.1. Lineage (GTDB taxonomy): Bacteria > Bacillota > Desulfotomaculia > Desulfotomaculales > Desulfocucumaceae > Desulfocucumis. The sequence goes on from CBEULQ010000268.1 coordinate 1,651, forward strand.
TTGCCGGGGCCCGTCAGGCGGGCGATAAACATACCTTCGCCCCCGAAAAGGGCATTTTTAAAACCTCCAACGAACTGGATATCGTAATCCACCGAGGGCTCAAAAGCCACCAGGCACCCCGTGTCCACCCTCAGGCTTTCCCTTGGCCCCAGCTCTTTTGATATTATTGTACCCCCGGCATGCACGAAGGACATTCCCCGGCCGGTCAGGCGCTGGAGGATAAAACCTTCTCCCCCGAAGAGACCCGCCCCGAGTTTTTTGGTGAAGGCGATTTCAATTTCTATTCCCCTGGCGGCACATAGAAAAGAATCCTTTTGACAGAGGAAATCGCCTCCCAGTGCGGTCAGGTCCAGGGGGATTATTTTACCAGGGTAAGGAGCGCCGAAGGTAACCCTGGACTTTCCCCTTCCGCTGTTCATAAATGTGGTGATGAAAAAGCTTTCACCGGTGAGCATTCTTTTAAACCCTTTAAATAAGCCGCCCCCGGTGGAGGTTTGCATCTCAATCCCGTCTTCCATGAACATCATGGCGCCGGCTTCGGCGCGCACCCCTTCACCGGGGTCCAGTTCGATTTCCACCGCTTGCATGTCGTCACCGAAAATCCGGTAATCTATTACGTCGGCCATTAAAATTTCTCCTCCTTTAAAAGAAATGAACTAATGCAGCGAACATAATCACCCGCGCGCCTTTTGGTTCTTCTGCCTTCCCTTTCCTAATTCCTTCCATCTTCACAAAAAGATAATTGGTAATCCGCTCACAATTTGCTCCAGCGACGCTACCTGCGTTTTTTGTTTCTCTTAAGCAGTCTCGGCTCCGATGTAACCGGTTATGTTGATTGATTCCCTTTTTCTGAGTTTTTATATTGCTGTTCTCGTGACTGGGATAACCTTGATTCTAACTATTCCAATGTCCTATTTGTTGGCCCGGTTTAACGTTCCGGCCAAGGCAATTATCTTAACCTTGTTCTTGTTGCCCCAGGCCTTTCTACAACTGCCGGTCTTTACAAACACCATGGCCCTGCTGTATCGATGGGATCTAGTTGGAACAGTTCCCGGCGTAATTTTAATTCATCTGGTGGGAACACTAGCAGGAAGCTTCTCGAAAAACTCGCCCAGGTTATTCCAGTAACCTTGTTTACTGTCATAGCTTCATTTCTACTCCCGATTAAGAGCCTGCTCCAAGTCTTGGATAAGATCGCCGGCGTCCTCGATTCCTACCGAGAATCTCAACAAGGAGTCGGTAACCCCAATTCGTTTCCTCTCGGCGGCAGACATTTTCACATGTGAAGTAACCGCCGGAGCACAGATGGTTGACTCCACGCCTCCCAAGCTCACCGCAGGACTGATCAGACGAAGCCGCTTTACAAATTTTGAGGTATCCAGTTGCCTCTCGTCCAATTCAAAGGACAACATCCCGCCATAAGCCTTCATCTGGGACCTGGCGATTTCGTAGCCTGGAGAGTCGGGCAAACCAGGGTAGTACACCCGGCTTACACGTTTATGCCCTTTAAGGAATTGGGCGATCCGGAGAGCGTTCTCCGACTGACGCCCGACTCGCAAGGCCAGTGTCTTTATACTTCGCTCAAGTAAATAGCAGGTTATGGCGTCAAGGCTTCCGCCCAAGTGCCGCGCCAAGGTGCGCAGGCGCCCTGTTTTCTCTCGCGAAGTCACAACCACGCCGCAGCACATGTCGCTGTGTCCCCCCAGGTACTTAGTACCACTGTGCACGACGATGTCTATGCCGAGTTCTATAGGATTCTGATTCATAGGAGATGCAAAGGTATTATCGATGATCGTTGTGATTTCTCGTTCCCTGGCGAACGCCGCCACCTTTCGAATGTCGATAACGCTCAGCAGGGGGTTCGTCGGAGATTCGATCACGATCACTTTAGTACGCTCCGTAGCCGCTGCGCATATCGATTCGGCATCGGTTGACGCGAAGGAGTATCCGATCCCGAGCCTCTGGAATTCATCGGTTGTAAACGCGTGTGTTCCGCCGTACAGCTCGTCCATCAGGACGACATGGTCACCTGAGCCGGCGAAAGCCAGAACCGCGGTGCTCATCGCCGCCATCCCCGAACTGAAAACAACCCCTTCTTCGGCTCCCTCCAGGGCACATACCTTCTTTACAACCGCATCCTGGTTGGGGGTATTAAAGTAGCGCGGGTAGGGAGTGTCGTCCCGGTCCAGGTAGTCGAAGGCGGAAGAGGTGAAAATAGGCGTATTGATCCCTCGTGTTACGCCGTCCCGGTAGCTGCCGCTGTGTACGCATTGGGTGTCTTTCTTCATAGATAATCCTCTCCTCTCATATTTGATACCTGGGAAAGCATAGGGACGGGGTTGTCGCTTACGGTGGCTTGATCATAAAGCTATAACCCGTCACCTAGCTTTCTCTAGCTTTAAAACCACCTGGGAACCAGATCCGTTTACTAATTAAATTTCAATAGCTCTCCTATAGAGTATTTTTGTTCAACCTGTTGACCTTTTTCAGTGGTCCAAGATACTAAGATAAAGGAATCATTAAACATTTGTTTAAGAGTATCGTCGTTTAAACCTTGATAGTCAAAAATAACAAACCTACTAGACTCAGCCCAATCTTCTACACCGATATTATTCTGGTAGTAGTCACCTCCAGTTAGGGATCGCACCTTATCAAAATGATCTATAATCTTTTCTAAATTTGGTATTGCAATTTCTCTTTCCTTTAGACTTTTTGAATTGTCAATGTTTACTTTAACAACGAGCATCCTAAGTCTCTCTTTCGGAATTCCTGCGGAATTGATAGCTTGGTCAAATTTCTTTACTTCATCGTCACCAATACGGCTTAATTCAACAAATGTCGTTACTTTAGGAGGTTGAGTGCTACATCCCAGGAAAACAAACCCCGTGAAAGCGAGCGTAATTAGGAGCAATCCTTTAAGAATTTTTGTTAATCTCATCGGTATCCCCCACTTGAGTAGGCTATCAAATTAATATAAGTGAGCCTTGGGTTCGGAAGGGGTTATTCCCCTACCGAACCCTTA
>CBEULQ010000269.1:0-4635 GCA_965543975.1 uncultured Desulfocucumis sp.
AGGTCGGGGATTAACAGGCTGTAAAGCTCGAACTAAGTTCGCTCTAAGGGTTCGGAAGGGGACAATAACCCCTTCCGAACCCAAGGCTCACTTATATCTCACTACTCGAACCAAAGGTTCATAATAAATTATTTAGGTGGTTGTAAAATTATGACATGAAAAGGTTTATGTCATCCCTCCTTCCTACGTTAACAATTGATGTTAAACGGGAGGAAAAAGATTATTGATGAAGAAACAGTATAATCGAAAGGATGTAAATTTTACCTGGGTGGTCTGGCAAATTGAAACAGAAAACGGATTTGAACAAGTTATTGCTGACTCTATCCCTGGCCATGGATTTCTCCAGAAACGGTTTGATGCGCCACCATCAAAGGGTGGCCTTTATTTCTATAAGGATCGCCGGGGAGCTTGGGCTTTCTCCGGAGAGCAAACAGAAGCTGTTCAGGGCAGCTTTGGTTCACGACGCCGGGGTCAGCACTTGGAGAGAGAAATCTCATCTGCATGAATTTGATGTGATGAACCCGTGGGAGCATTGCAAGAGCGGGGCAAGACTGTTCAGAAGCCTGGACGGCATCGTATCCATTTCTGACATTATTTTGCACCACCATGATCGCTGGGACGGCGCCAATGAAACGGTCCTGGCAGGGGAGTCCATACCTCTGGAGAGCAGGATAATACACCTGGCCGACCGGGTAGACGTGTTGGTCGGCAATGACCGCTGCGTTCTGGAGCAGCGGGACGGAATCATGGAAAAGCTGAAAAGCCAGTCTGGGGCGCTATTTGATCCGATACTTGTAGAGGTTATGGAACAGGTGGCGGCGAAGGAGTGCTTCTGGTTTGGCATACTGTCAAAATTTCTTCAATACCAGTTGGAAGAAGAGGTGGCCACGGATTTCGTCAGCCTGGAAATGGGGGATCTACTGAACCTGGGGGACATCTTTGCAGGTATCATCGACGGCAAAAGCTACTTTACCCACCGTCACTCCAGACTGGTATCAGTGATTGCGGGGATGCTTGCGCGTAATATGGAATACAGCCGGGACAAATGTGACATGATGCTCCTGGCAGGCTTGATGCACGACCTGGGTAAATTGACCATACCGGAAAGCATACTGGAAAAGCCCGGGTCGCTGGATGCAAGCGAGTACAATTTGATTAAGCAGCATACATATTATTCTTACAGGATTTTGGGATTGATCAGGGGATTTGAGGAAATCAGGGAATGGGCCGGATATCACCACGAAAAGCTGGACGGCAGCGGATACCCGTTCCACCTCAGGGGAGGGCAAATACCCCACGGCGCAAGGATAATGGCAGTGGCGGACATTTTCAGCGCACTGGTGGAGGACCGCCCCTACCGGCAGGGGCTGCCCCCAGGAAAAATACAGGAAATAATGTGGCAGGAAGTGGGAAGAAATCATATCGACGGTGAAGTAATGGAAATACTGGCGCAAAACATGGAAACTGCCTGGGAACTTTACCAGCAGTTGAAATTGCAGGAAACACCTGTTGCTATTTAATCAGTAATCGGGGCATAATGTGGAAGAATATGAAATAGGAGATGATTTTTTTGAAGAAGGCTACTATTCAAACCGACAAGGGAAATATTGTGCTGGAGCTGTTCGATAAGGATGCTCCAAATACCGTCGCCAATTTCGAATCCCTTATAAACAAGGGTTTTTATGACGGTTTGACCTTTCACCGAGTGGTGCCGGGGTTTGTCATCCAGGGGGGATGTCCCCACGGTACCGGCACCGGCGGGCCGGGTTACAAAATTAAATGTGAGATAAACCCCAACAAACACCTGCGTGGCGCTCTGTCCATGGCACATGCGGGAAGGGATACCGGCGGCAGCCAATTCTTTGTCTGCTTGGGAGATTTCCCTCACCTGGACGGGGTGCACACTGTTTTTGGAAAAGTACTTGAGGGTATGGATGTGGTGGATAAAATAGCCCCTGGCGATAAAATGAACAAAGTAGCAGTAACTGAGGAATAAGTGAGTGGTTTTGCATGGATGACCGGGAACTTTTTCAAATAATCGCCGGTGAGGCGGGCATAACACCGGGCCAGGTGGAAAAAACAGCCGGCCTGCTGGATGACGGCAACACGGTGCCCTTCATTGCCCGTTACCGCAAGGAAGCAACCGGTGAACTGGACGAGGTAAAAATAAGGCTGATTGAGGAAAGGCTGAAATTTTACCGGAGTCTAAACATCCGGAAGGAAGAGGTAATCCGCCTCATTGAGGAGCAGGGCAAGCTGACTCCGGAGTTAAGGGAAAGGATTTTGAATGCCAAAAGACCCACCGAGGTGGAGGATCTTTACCGCCCTTACCGGCAAAAAAGGAAAACCAGGGCGTCGGTGGCCAGGGAAAAAGGACTGGAGCCACTGGCCCGGTATCTACTTTCATTTCCCCGTCGGGGTGAGCCGTTTGAGGAGGCCGCCAAATATATAAACCCGGAAAAAGGTGTTGCCGGCCCGGAGGACGCTTTTCAGGGGGCCATGGATATAGTGGCGGAAGAAATATCCGATGATCCGGATATCAGAAGCTGGGTAAGAAATTTTACCTTTAATAACGGTGTATTGCGTTCCACCGCCAGGGAGGCGGGAGCATCTTCCGTATATGAAATGTATTATGAATACCGGGAGCCGGTTAGCAGGATAGCTCCTCACCGGGTGCTGGCAGTCAACCGGGGTGAGCGGGAGGAGTTTCTGAAAGTCGCCGTGGAGGTGGACGAAGAGAGAATTATTGAGCACATAGCCCGGATGCGGGTGAAAACTCCGTCTGTAACATCCGATATAGTGCTGACGGCCGTTAAAGACAGTTATCGCAGGCTTATTGCCCCGGCAGTGGAGCGCGATGTGCGCAACGGACTTACCGATAAGGCCGATGAGCAGGCTATCCTTATATTCTCCAAAAACCTCCGGCAGCTTTTGCTTCAGCCTCCGGTCAAGGGGAAGACGGTGCTGGGGGTGGACCCGGCCTACCGCACCGGCTGCAAATGGGCGGTGGTTGACGATACGGGTAAAATGCTGGAGGTTGGCGTGGTCTACCCCACCAAACCGCAAAACAGGGTTGAGGAAGCGCTATTGGAGTTCCGGCGCCTGGCGGATAAATACGGCATAGATATTATCGCCATCGGCAACGGTACCGCCTCCCGGGAAACGGAGCAATTTGTGGTCTCCTTTATCAGCGGCTACGGTAAAAAGAATTTGCAATACATTATCGTCAACGAAGCAGGGGCCAGCGTATACTCCGCCTCTGAACTTGCCGCCAGGGAGTTTCCCGAACTGGACGTTACCGGCCGCAGCGCGGTTTCCATAGCCCGTCGCCTGCAGGACCCCCTGGCGGAGCTGGTGAAAATAGATCCCCGCTCGGTGGGGGTGGGCCAGTACCAGCACGACGTAGTCCCTAAACGGCTGGAGGAAAGTCTGGCTTCGGTGGTGGAATCGGTGGTGAATCATGTGGGCTGTGATTTGAATACCGCCTCTGCTCCGCTTCTTTCATATATTTCCGGCATCAGCGGAACCCTTGCCGGAAATATTGTAAAATTCCGGGAAGAAAAAGGGCGCTTCACAGACAGGGGCCAACTAAAGAAGGTGCCCCGCCTGGGGCCCAAAACCTTTGAGCAGTGCGTGGGTTTTTTGCGCATCCCCGGGGGTAAGAACGCCCTGGACGGAACATCCATACACCCCGAATCATATGAACTGGCGCTTAAAATTCTGGAGCTGTGCGGCTGTACTCCACATCAGGCGGGTACCTCCGAGCTTCGCTCCAGGCTTAAGCTACTAGACCCGGAAAAGGCGGCAGCCAATCTGGGAGCCGGTCTTCCCACGGTGAGGGATATCATGGAAAGCCTGAGCCGGCCCGGCCGGGACCCCCGGGAGGATTTGCCCGGGCCACTGTTCCGCAGTGATGTGCTTTCACTGGAGGATTTGAGCCCGGGTATGGAACTGCGCGGCACGGTGCGTAACGTGGTGGATTTCGGCGCCTTCGTGGATATAGGTGTTAAGGTTGACGGGCTGGTGCACCGCTCCCAGCTCAGCGACGGGTTTGTCAGGCATCCGATGGATGCCGTATCGGTGGGCGATGTGGTAACCGTCCGGGTACTGGAAGTGGACACCAAACGGCAGAGGGTTGCATTGTCGATGAAAGGATTAAGATAACAAGGCTGTATCGGGACATGGCTGATAAATAATTATATACATAGAAAGTCCGGGGCGGCGATATCCGCCCCTTTGTTTTTCGTACAATTCTCAATAAAGGGATTTGTGGCGGGGGGATAGAATAAAAATTTAACAACTACGTTGGGGACATTCCTCCGACCCTAAAGACATACACGTTGGGGACATTCCTCTGACCCTAAAGACATACTTCAAAGAGAGGTGTGTCCCCTGACCTCTTAAGAGAGGTGTGTCCCCTGACCTATAAAGGAGGAAACCGGAAATGTTTTACGTAAGCACCAGGGGTAATCACCCGGCGGTGTCTTCCGCCGAGGCTATAAAAATGGGTATATCCCCCGATGGAGGACTTTTTGTGCCGGACGCGCCTGTCAAGGTGAGCCCGGAAATTATGCGGAAAATGAAAGACATGCCCTACCGGGACAGGGCGGCGGAAATTCTTCGCCTGTACCTTAC
>CBEULQ010000270.1:0-4634 GCA_965543975.1 uncultured Desulfocucumis sp.
CCACGGTTCCCAGAACTCCAGATCCGGTATCAGGCTGGGGAAGGGCAGAAAATCTCCGGGGAATTAAACTTGTTCAACTGGTCCGAGTATATGCCCCAGTCCGTAATAGACAAGTTTGAGGAGAAATACGGGGTGAAAGTCAACTATGGCACCTACTCTTCCAATGAGGAAATGCTGGCCAAATTAATGGCCGGGGCTTCACAGTACGACCTCACCGTGGCCAGCGGCTACATGGTAGATATAATGGCTAAAAAGGGTCTGCTCCAAGAGGTTGATTTCAACTACATTCCCAACTTTAAAAACATTGGCGATGAGTATAAGAATACCGAGTTCGATCCGGGAAACAAATTTAGCGTACCCTACATGTGGGGAGGCTCCGTCATAGCCGTAAACACGGATAAGGTAACTATTCCCATTACCGGCTACAAGGACCTGTGGGATCCCAGTTTAAAAAACTCACTGGTGGTGCTGGATGATCACAGGGAAATAATAGGCATGGCTTTGATGAAACTGGGTTATTCCAGCAATGAAACTGATGAGAAGAAACTGGAAGAAGCAAAGGAGGAACTTAAAAAATTAATCCCCAACATAAAGGCTTACGACAGTGATAGCCCCAAAACATTGCTAATCAACGGAGAGGCTAAGGCTGGACTGGTGTGGGGAGCGGAGGCATACCTGGCCCAACAGGAAAATCCCAGTATAAAACCCGTACTTCCCGAGGAAGGCATTTCGCTCTGGCAGGACAGCTTTGTTATTCCCAAGGATGCTCCCAACAAGAGGGCAGCCGAGGAGTTTATCAACTTTATTCTGGACCCTGAAATCAGTGCTGAGATTTCCAAGGAATTTCCCTACGCTAATCCCAATATGGCCGCCCATCAATTTATTGACAAGAAAGTACTGGAGAATCCAGCGGTTTATCCCCCCGCCGAGGCGCTGGCCAAGGGCGAATATATCAAGGATGTGGGTGAGGCCACAGCCATTTACGACCGCATCTGGTCCGAAATTAAAACCGAATAAGACAAAGTTCATCCGAGGCCGGTCTCCCGGCCTCTTGAATTGTGCGTGCAGCCCATACCTGCATTTTCCTGTGAAAGAAAATAAGGAAGGATTTAGTTAGGCATCGTAGAAAATAATAATCAAAAAAAGAAGGGATTGGGATTTATATGGACAGGTTGTGGGCGCCATGGAGGACTGTTTATATCGGCAAGGATCACGGTTCCGCCTGTATATTCTGCGACAAGCTGAATTCCGACAAGGACAAGGAAAACCACGTTCTATACCGGGGCGAGAAAGTATTTGTGCTGTTAAACATATACCCTTACAATAATGGCCATCTGCTGATAGCACCCAAACGCCACGTTGGGGATATTGCGGATCTGGAGCAGGATGAGGTGCTGGAACTAGGGCTGGTTACCCAGAAGATGACAGGGCTTTTGAGGGCGGCCTTTAACCCCGAGGGATTCAATATTGGTGTCAATCTTGGCAAAATAGCGGGAGCAGGCGTCCCGGGCCACTTCCACATTCATATTGTGCCCCGCTGGGGCGGCGACACCAATTTCATGCCGGTAATCGGGGATGTCAGGGTAATATCGGAAGGGCTTGAGCTGACATACACCAAGCTGACCGAGGCTATGGAGAGGGAATAGAATACGGGGAGTTGAAGTTGTGACAGCGCCTCTGCAGGGTGTTAAAGTGCTGGATTTATCCCGCCTGCTGCCCGGACCCTATTGTTCCATGATGCTGGCGGACTTTGGGGCCGAGGTGTTAAAGGTGGAGCAGCCCGGCCAGGGCGACTATATCCGCTGGATCCCGCCCCTGGTGGGTGATACCGGCGGCATATACCTGTCTGTAAACCGGAGTAAAAAAAGCATCACCCTGGATTTAAAGAAAATAGAAGCCAAGGAAATAATTTACAAACTGGTCAAGGAGTCGGATGTGCTTCTGGAGGGCTTCAGGCCGGGGGTGGCCGCCCGCCTGGAAATTGACTACGATACCTTAAAAAAAATTAATCCCGGGCTTATCTACTGTTCCATAACCGGTTACGGTCAGGACGGTCCCTATGCCCTGAAGGCAGGCCACGATATAAATTACATAGGCTATGCCGGCGTGCTCGGGCTGAACGGCAGGGCCGGGGAGACCCCTGCCATACCACCGGTTCAGATTGCCGATTTGGTCGGCGGGGCGCTGATGGCGGTAAACGGCATACTTCTGGCGCTGTTGGCCAGGGGGCACACGGGCCAGGGCCAGTTTGTGGACATATCCATGATGGACGGAGTGGTGGCCTGCCTGCCCATACTGGCCAGCCAACTTTTTGCCGGGGGGCGCGTCCCTGTCAGGGGCGGTGAATTGCTCATCGGCGGATATGCCTTTTATAACGTATACAGCACCGCCGATGATAAGTACATAGCCCTGGGCGCCCTGGAGGGACAGTTCTGGGAGAAGTTCTGCCGTCATGTGGGGCGTGAAGATTTAATCCCCCTACAGTTTGAGGCAAAGAGGCAGGATGAAGTTACTGTTGTTCTGCATGAAATATTTGCCCAAAAAACCAGGGACCGGTGGATGGAGGAACTGGATGAGCTGGACATCTGTTTCAGCCCCGTCAATGAATTGCCCGAGGTGTTTGAAGACCCTCAGGTTAAGCACAGGGAAATGGTGCTGGAGATTGATCACCCCAGGCTAGGAAAAATAAGGAACCTGGGCTTTCCGGTAAAGTTATCGGAAACTCCGGGAAGAGTATACAACCACCCTCCGGAACTGGGTGAGCATACGGACGAGGTGCTGGCCCGGCTGGGGTATACGGTAAAGGACATATCCATGTTGCGTGAGAAAGGGGTTATTTAATCTTACCCTGGGACCAACCGGCAGCATAGATAGTATAATAGGATTACATGATAATAAAAAGAACAGGTCCGGTTTAACGGCGCCTGTTCTTTTAATCTCCTGTCGTTCCTGAGCCGGGTTTTGCCGGTCTTTTAGAGATGATTACTCGCATACCATATTAGTGGCGGTACGCAAATATCACATTTTATTCCTACTAACAGGAGGATTAAGTCAGACTGTGGGGAATTAAATATGTGTCGGGTGTGTAGGGGATAAACTTGCTGTCGCGTGAAATATTTTATATATGTTGCTGACATGTATATTATAACTGGGAGGGTGGACAGGGTGGCTTTTAGGAAAGATGATATGATAGACGAAGTAAACGTTAAGGCGGGTACCCTTGACTGGTACACAAAAAATAAAAAACTACTCGACAAATCCGTTCCTGAAGTGGTTATCCTGGACAAAACCGTGGGAAAGACTTATTTTAGTCTAACACGTAATGATAAATTTCAACTGGTATTCACCCACAGTACACCGGATTTTAAAAGGGTGGCGGTGGGCGACATAGAAAAAGTTGATTATTTTGACGGAATACGCGTTCAATTGACCTGGTGCCCGGAGGAAAGCTTTATGAAGGTGGGCGACACCACCCTTGAACAAAACTACTTTCTGGTTAAAGCCGAGGAAACAAGGCTCATTTAATGTCCCTTATTAATGTGATTAATATATGTAAAAAATTGGCGGTGTCAAACACCGTCCTTTAATTTTCACTTAAATGTACAAGGTGCATCATGGAGATGAGAACATGGAAATAATATTCCTTTCACTGGGCCTGGGTGTTGCCCTGGGGTTCTTGCGTCCGCTATCCGCGTCACAAAGTAAAATAATGTACAGAGTGACTATGGCGGGGCTATTTCTGCTCCTGGCGGTAATGGGGGCTCAACTTGGGGTTAATGAGGAGGTTCTCGGGAACCTGGGTAAAATAGGCTTCAAAGCTGTGGTGCTGGCGGGATTTGCTGTGGCGGGAAGCATTCTGGCTGTGCACATTTTTTTCCGTTGGATTGATCCGGAAGGATATAAAAAAAGGACAGTTTCTAAAAGTAGGGAGAATTCGTGTCAATGACTTGGTTTGTACTTATTGCCATAGCCGCAGGGATTGTATTCGGGAAGTGGATCATGCCCGCCGGGTGGGAAAACCATCTGGATGTTATTACTTCCGCCGCCTTATGCATTATGCTATTTGGTGTGGGAATAGACATCGGCTCCCAGCGTGAGACCTGGCGCAGGCTTTGGAAAATGGGTTTAAAGGTTTTTCTTGTCCCGCTTATGGTATGTATCGGGAGCCTGGGGGGGGCGGTGCTGGGCGGAATTGTACTGGGCATGCCCTTCAACGAGTCAACTGCAATAGGGGCGGGGTTTGGCTGGTACAGCCTGTCAGGCGTTCTGCTGGCCCAAATATACAATGTGGAAACCGGGGCACTGGCCTTTCTTACCAATGTTTCCCGGGAGTTAATGGCCTTTCTGCTGATTCCCCTGCTGGCCGCCAGGGTCGGGAAAATGGCGGCGGTGGCCCCCGGGGGAGCCACCACCATGGACACCACTCTGCCGCTGATCGCCAAAGTTACAGATCCGGATACTGCCGTGATTGCCCTGGTTAACGGAACCGTTTTGTCTTCGCTGGTCCCGTTGTTGGTGCCGTTGTTTATCAGTATTTAAGGAAAGGGGACACACCTTCTTGAGTTGCACTAAATCCTTGCTTATTAACAATTACGGGAAGGAAAGTCCCCAATTTATGGGGGGATGTCTGTGTC
>CBEULQ010000271.1:0-4611 GCA_965543975.1 uncultured Desulfocucumis sp.
AAAGCTATTCAGTTTGGAGGGGTCAATGATATATTTTGTGTAGCAGGTAATCACTGGAATACCTCCTGTTAGAATAAAACTGTACCTTAACGTGTGTTATTGTAACTAACAGGGGCGTGAAGATCAAATAAAAAAAGTATAAATATTTTAACATATGAGTATTACAGCAGCCGGTAACCAACCCCCGGCTCGGTTATGATATGCCTGGGTCTGGAGGGGTCGTTCTCAATTTTCCGGCGCAGTTGGCCTATGTACACCCGCAGGTAATGGGTGTCGTTTTCATAGGAGGGTCCCCAGATTGTGCGCAGCAACTGCCGGTGGGTCAGCACCTTCCCGGCGTGCACGGCCAAATTTTTCATCAAATCATATTCCGTAGGGGTAAGCTTTATTTCCATACCGTTGACAGTAACCCGGCGTCTGGCCATGTCGATAACTAAATCACTAAATTTCAATACCGGTTCATCTCCAGCCCCCGCCACGTGACGCAAGGCGGCCCGGATTCGGGCCAACAGCTCTCCCATACCGAAGGGTTTAGTCACATAATCATCGGCCCCGGCATCCAGGGCGGTTATTTTGTCACTCTCATGCTCCTTAACAGAAAGAATGATAACCGGTATTCTGGACCATTCCCGCAATTGCCGTATTACGTCAAGACCGTTCATATCGGGCAGGCCTAAGTCCAGGATAATCAGGTCCGGCCTGTAGGCTGTCGCTTTATTCAATCCATCCAAACCGCAAGCGGCTTCTTCCACCTCATAGCCATGACCGGTCAGGGCGACCTTCAAAAGCCGCCGGATCTGCTTTTCATCATCAATAACCAGAATACGCGCTCCCTTATCTTCCATGTTCATCCCCTTTATCAACAGCGGGAATCTTTCCCGGTACGGCGTCACCCAGTGGCAGGATAAAGGTTATTACCACTCCGCCGGCCGGGTTGTTGGCCGCCCAAATCCGCCCGCCGTGCGCCTCGATAATCCCCTTGCAAATGGCCAGGCCCAGGCCGGTGCCGCTGACCAGGCGGGGTGATTTCAGCCTGTAAAATTTATCAAAAATCCTTTCCAGATCCTCTTCCGGAACCTCAGGACCACGGTCGGCCACGGTGATCTCCACCTGCTTTTCATAGAGGTGAGCAGTTATAGTGATCTCACTTCCGGATTTAGAATACTTCAGCGCATTGTCCAGCAAATTCACCAGAACCTGTTCAATCAGAACAAAATCGGCTTGAACCAGGGGCAAGTCGGGCTGAATCTCAATTTTCAGGGGACGGTTGGCCAGCGATACACCCAGCCGGCTGACGGCCACCCCGATTACGTCTTCAATGTCACACCATTCTTTTTTTAATTGCAGCATACCGCTTTCCAGCCTGGCCATATCCAGGAGATTGTTAACAAAGCGGTTCATGCGGGACGCTCCCTGCTGAATGGTCAGTAGAAGATCCCGGCGGGCGGCAGGTGTGTATACGTTGTCTTCTTCCAGAAGACTGGTGACCGCGCCGATGATGGAAGCCAGAGGAGTGCGCAGGTCGTGGGAAAGGGAGTTGAACAGGGCCGTGCGCAGCTTTTCTGACTCTGCCAAGGTCTGGGCTTCCCTGGCCTGCTCCGCCAGTTGAATCCGGGTTACCGCCACCGCCGCCAGGCCGGCGAAGGCTTCCAGCAGGCGCAATTGCTCCGGTTGAAAGTAATTCTCCGGGTCGTTGGAACGAACCCCCAAAACGCCACGTATTCCCTTGTCCGCACGCAGGGGCAGATAGAGCCCGGCGGCAGCCCCCAGGGTATCCGTTCCCCGTCCGGCTTTTTGCCCCTTCTCAAAAACCCAGGCAACCACCGCCCATTCGTTTTCATCCAGGAAACCATCTGTCGAAGCTGAACTGGCCCGTAAAAACAGTTTGCCGCTGCTGTCCGGCAGCAACACCACCACCTGTCCTTCCATGGTATCCGCAACCTTCCGGGCGATGCTTTCCAGTACCGGGTCCAGTTCGGCCACCGCCGCGATGTCGCGGCTTAAGGCGTACAGAGCGGCCACCTTGGCCTCCCGCCGCCGGGAACTTTTGATCTGAAGCTGCAGGCGGGTGGAGAGTGTGCCTGTAAACAAGGCCGCCAGCAGGAAAATGGCGAAGCTGATCACATATCGCACGTCGGCCACCGTAAAGGTGAAGGTGGGAGGGACGAAAAAAAAGTTGAAGGTTACCACACCCGCAGCCGCGGCGGCCACAGCCGGTCCTGTTCCCCACCTCACAGCGCTGAATAAAATAGGCAGCAAAAATAACATCGCGACATTGACCGGTCCCAGGTAATACCTGAATGGATAGGTCAGGGCGGTAAAAACCACCATTAAAAGCAAAGCTTTCACATAAGGGAGTAATGACAATGGCTGCCTCACTCTGCCGGGGTTGTACTGTTCTTGTTCCTGTTTGGGCTTTCCGGGAATGACATGTACGCTGATGCCGTGACTCTGCCGGATGACCTTATCCACCACCGACCCGTGAAGCCATTCCCAAAATTTTGAATGCAGCGGTTTGCCTATAATAATCTGGGATACGTTGCGCTTCATGGCCAGTTCCAGCAGTTCTTCCGCTACATCGCTGCCGGTAATGCTAATGGTTTCCGCCCCCAGTTCCTCGGCCAATCGAAGATTCTTAGCCAGGCGGTCTTTGTCCTCCTCAGCGGCCGGGTAGCGGCGTGGAGCGTCCACATAGACGGCCAGCCACTCGGATTGCAGCCCCTCGGCCATCCGCCGGGCGATCCGGATCAGCTGGGCGGAAAAGGGGCTGGGGCTGACGCAAACCATCACCCGCTCCCCTGTGGGCCAGGGACCAGCAATACCGTGCAGGCGCATGTAACTTTCCACCTGGCGGTCCACCCGCCGGGCGGTGTAGCGCAGGGCCAGTTCCCGCAGGGCGTTGATGTTCCCCGGACGGAAAAATTTGCGCAGCGCCTCTTGTGCCTGTCCGGGTACATAAACTTTGCCGTCTTTAAGCCGCTGGATCAACTCATCCGGTGGAATGTCAACCAGTTGAATCTGAGAGGCGGCTTCCAGAATCCGGTCGGGCACGGTCTCCCGCACCGTCACGCCGGTGATTCGGGCCACTATATCGTTTAAGGTCTCCAGGTGCTGGATGTTTATGGTGGTATATACATTGATGCCTGCGGCCAGCAGTTCCTCCACGTCCCGGTAGCGACGCATATGGCGGGATCCTGGTATGTTGGTGTGGGCCAGTTCGTCCACCAGGGCCAGTTCTGGCTTGCGGGCCAGCAGGGCATCCAGGTCCATTTCGTTGAATTGTTTACCCCGGTACTCCAGGAGGCGGGGCGGGATGGCCGGCAACCCTTCCAGCAGGGCTTCGGTTTCCGCCCGGCCGTGGGTTTCCACCCACCCCACCACCACGTCAACGCCGTCAGCCAACCTTTCCCGGGCGGCTTCCAGCATAGCGAAGGTCTTGCCCACACCGGCCGCGGCTCCGAGAAAAACCGTAAGTTTGCCGCGTCCTTCCTGCTCCAGGCTGGCCAGGAGAGCGTCGGGGTCGACACGCTTTTCTTTTTCCATATACACATTCACCTGTCTTATAAAGTGTCCATCTGGGCCTGGCCGGTAACCCCCAAGGGGTAAAGGATGAGGTCAGCAGTGTCTCAGAAACGATATGCGCAATACCCTGGTTGTTAATTTCAACAAATTCTTCACTCTTCCTCTCCCCAAGACGTACCATAATAAACTGCGGCTGCTTATGTTGTATTAGATGTTCAACTTTGGTACCCCATGTCAAGGCCGGTCAAAACAGGAGGTAACTGTGTCAGGCGGTGGAGATTTGCCTGTGACGGCAGATAGTCCGGATTTATTTTCAAGGCTACACGGTACATAAAACATGCGCCTTCATTGTTGCCGCTTTTTTCATACATCACTCCCAACAGGTTAAAGGCGCATTCATTTTTAGGATTTTCGCCTATGACCTCTTTTAACAATGCGTGTGCTTCATCAAAACGGTTCTTAGTTATGAGTAATCTTGCCTCTTCTAATATGTTTTGTACATTTTTTTCCGGCATCATAAATCAACTCCCTACCTGATTAGCCTGACAAGCCGGCTCTTCGTGAATAAAATTAAATAATGCTTCACTGATAGCCACATTATAGCCATATTCCCAGTAAATTCAGGATCAATAAAAGGCGGAATGACATAAAAAAAATATAAAGAAGGGAAAATTTACATCCCCTTCCTTATATTGAATTCCAGAAATATTGAATTTTGACTTAGAACCACCCTTTACGCCTGAACCATAAAATCATCGCTCCGCCGATTGCCCCCATCAGGCCAAGGACTGAAAAGTAGCCGTACTTCCAGCGAAGCTCAGGCATGTAATCAAAATTCATGCCGTAAATACCGGCGATAAAGGACAGAGGCATAAAAATGGTGGTGATAATGGTGAGGGTAATAATCACCCGGTTCATCCTCTGGGAATTCAAGGACACGTGGCTTTCGATCAAGTCCAGTCCCATCTGCCGGTAGATTTCGGTCAATTCCACCAGCCTGATCAGGTCATCCTGGATATCGCCGAATAAAACCCGGTATTTGGTTTTCCAATTGTCCTCTGCCGGGTGCAAAATGCCCTGGAGCACATC